>CANHPK010000145.1 GCA_947462525.1 Roseiflexaceae bacterium
CCAGCGATGGGCTCGCTATCACGCAGCTCGGTGATGATGTCGGCTGCCTCGTCGATGGCATAGAAGAAGTCTTCGTCGGGCTCGTTGCCCTTGGCACGAATGGCTGCAACCGAGGCAACGGCGCTGTCACGCAATGCCTTGGTAGCGGCACCGACTGCTGCCGGATCTGTTTCGGCGGCGGTCACGGCGATCATCGTCCCCAACGCGGTCGGTGATGCGGGCTCGCGGGTAACCCATGCTTGGGTGATGGTCCGGGCCTGGGCAATGTCACCGACGACGAGATAGAGGTAGCTCTGCCACGAGTCGACGCTCGACACGTCGTACCCGGCTGCCCGGGCAGCTGCAAAGCCAGCCAACGCTTCATCGTTTTTGCCTTGGCCATACAGCACCAGGGCACGCTCGTAGTGTGCATCCCCATAGCTTGGCAATGCGGCAATCGCTTCGTCGTAGGCGGCGATAGCACCTGCAGCGTCTTCTTGGTAGGCCAGCGTGTAGCCCTTGACATAGGCGTCGACTGCAGCCGGCGAGTACGCAGGCAGTGGTTCGCTGTAGTTTTGGATGGACCAGTTGAGGGTAATCAACGAAATCAAGATAGCCGTGCTGAAGATCATCAACCGTGGAATGTCGGACATCACCAAACAGAGACCTAACAACCCCAACACCACTGCCAACAACGTCAGATGAACGATGTAGGTGTTTGCTTTGGAGTCCCAGGCCATGTCGAGCGCCTGCATGAAGGTACGCATCTGTTCGGCACGGGTTGCATCGCGCAGATAGACGTCGACTTCGTAGGCTGCCGCAGCTTTGTCACCCATCGATGCGTAGGGTTCGCCATACGCGGGCGAAATAATCGCCAACGCCGCTTTGGCTTCGCTCAAGGTCGCAACTGCGTCGGTCTGTCCCGTCAACTCGGCCAGGTCATTCTGCTGCGTCAGCAGCTCGTCGACACGGGCTGCATAATCGAGGTTTGCCGACACCATGGTCTCGCCGACGCTCCGAATGCGCATGGCATCGAGCGAGTAGCGCTGGGTTTCGGCACGATAGTCAGTATTGAGGTTCCCTGCATGGACCTGGAGTGTTCCAACAATACCGGCGAACACCGTCACAATACCGATGATGACACCAATCCATCCGTCGAATTCGTTCAGTCGGTCGATGATACGCTTCATCATTTGCTCACCACCTGTTCAATCAGTATGGTTTGAATGGCAAGACCAATCGACACCAACGAAGAAATCGTCGCCAAAATGGTATTGATCAGCGGCGAGGGGATGACCTCGGTACATGCCAAAATCAACACCAACAACGAATAGCCAAGCAACAAAACCACTAATTGGTCGGTCTTGGAACGGAACGACGCAGCGTCGGCCAGTGGACCACTGGCATCGGCCGTGCGGCGCCCGACTATGGTTGCATAGCCGGCACGTGTGTCACCCTTTTGGTTGTAGCTGCCGTCGCGCAACACAAAGCGCTGGGGGAAGTAGGATTTGGCTACCGTGCGTGGGATTGCCTGTTGCGCCTGCACCGTCGTCAAGACATCGGTCAATGCCTCGTCGGTGTTGGCCTCGGCTGCGTCGATTGCGATGGATTCGCTGGCCACTGCAGCGCGAAAGTCCATGTACGCACGAGCGTGATTTGCCACATCACCTGCAGCGCGGATCGATGCGTTGGCATCAACAATCAATGCCAATGCTGCGTCGTTATACGAGTCACCCATGCTATCGTCAGTCACGGACATGCGCCATGCGGTGTAGGCACCACAGCTCGCAGACAGCAGTAGCGCAAAGGCCACCACTATTTTGGCGGTCGTCTCGTTCATACACGCTCCTCTATGTCTATGCAATTATCTAGACGCATCATTCCCTGGGTTTGGTTATTATAGCGCACCCAATTATTCTCTTGCGTTCCTTGTCTCCGCTGCATCCCTCTTCTATACTACGTACAAGCAACGCACGAAATCGTCAGAAATTACAAAAATCCACATATGCGGTCTTTTCCGATGAAACAGTCCGTGGAGTAACCATACGGGAGAACACACGATGCACACGCGCCTGATTGCAGTGAGTGTCCTTTTTGCGACACGCCAACTGCAAGAGACAATCCTGCATCACCGCTCCTTCTTTTTTTCGAATGAGCGGTGTATACTATATTACGTATTACGTTAGCGTTTTCAATACCACAAATGTGGACGCAACGTATGCAAAACTATCGTGTGAATCGTTTTATGTGGAGTCTCAACGATGCGACGAATGATTGTTTTTGTGATCATGCTCGGGCTGTTGGTCGGGATGCAACCGAAGCACACAGCGAAAGCCGCCCAGCGCTGCTTTACCGAGACCAACCAATGTATGGACGGGCGGATAGCCGAATTCTGGGAGCAGAACGGTGGGCTTGCGGTCTTTGGGTTCCCAATTGGCCCACAAGAGCAGACGACGGTCGACGGTAAGACCTTCACGGTCCAGCGCTTCGAGCGCAATCGGCTCGAATTGCACCCCGAGAACAAGCGCCCATACGATGTGCTCCTCGGCCGCTTGGGTGCTGATCGGCTCGGCCAACAGGGCCGTGACTGGTTCGGCTTTGCCAAGAGCGGCGACACTGGCGGCTGTCGGGTGTTTGCCGAGACCGGCCATGCGGTCTGTGGACCTATCCTCAAGGCATGGCGTGCCAATGGCCTGCAGATCGACGGCAAAAAAGCCGTCAGCGATGCCGAAAGTCTGGCATTGTTTGGTATGCCGTTATCGGGCCTTATGACCGAGACACTGTCGGACGGTAAGCAGTACCAGGTGCAGTGGTTCGAGCGTGCACGATTCGAGCTGCATCCAGAGAATGCCGCGCCGTACGATGTCTTGTTGGGGTTGTTGGGCAACGAGGTAGGCGGTGGATCTGCCCCTGCGGCAGCAGCTGCACCAGCCCAAAAGGGTCCCGGGAGCTTGTTTGTACCGTTATACAAGCGCATGTTCGCGTCATACATGCTCGAACAATGGGGCTACAAACTGGACGACTGGGAAATGAAATGGGAAATCAGCTCGAGTTTTATCAACGGGTTGAACGACGGAACTGGTATTGCACATGATGCAAACGACTGGCGTGACAACTTGGTTCAGTCCGTTGATGTCAACACCGGCATGTATTCGCCGAGTGGAAATTACTGGGGGCTCGTCTACTACATCGTTGAATTCACCAACGAATCCGACGCGCGCTCAATGTATTATGACATTGATGTCGAAAAGCAGATGAGCTCGTCCCAGGGTATTAGATATTACAGTCCCAATGATCGCTGTTTAGAACAATGGGCCGTTGGCTCGACTGAAAGCGGCGTTGGTTTGAGCACACTCAAGATGCGGTGCGGAAACAAACTCCTGAAATTGACTGTTTTGGGTGATGGCGACAGTGATGAATTTGTCCAGCTTTTCGGCAAAATTGATCAATTCTTTGCGGGTAGCTTTTCTTGGTAATTGAGATCCTCCAGCACTGGTTGATTCTGTCAACCAGTGCTTTTATAGGTAAGCACATGCAACACCGAATCCCGATAGTTCTCATCCTCATGCTGTATGTTGGGTTAATGGCACCGTTACCTACCCGTGTCCACGCGGCACAACGCTGTTTCACCGAAACGAATCAGTGCATGGAGGGACGGATTGCCGAATTCTGGGAACAGAACGGTGGCTTGTCGGTTTTTGGGTTCCCGATTGGACCGCTCGAAAGTGCACAGATCGAAGGAAAAACCTACATGGTGCAGCGCTTCGAGCGCAATCGACTCGAACTGCACCCCGAGAACGCACGCCCGTACGATGTGTTGCTCGGGCGCTTAGGTGTGATGCGCTTGCGTCAGACCGAACGCGATTGGTTTGCATTGCCGAAATCTTCTGACACCGGTGGGTGCAGAGTGTTCAGCGAAACCGGTCACGCGGTGTGTGGGGCAGTCCTTAACGCATGGCGCGCGAATGGGCTCCAATTAGATGGCAAAGCCAGTGTGAGCGAAGCAGAAAGTCTGGCATTGTTTGGAATGCCGCTGTCCGGTTTGATGACCGAAACCCTCTCAGATGGCAAACAATACCAGGTGCAGTGGTTCGAACGCGCCCGCTTCGAGCTGCACCCAGAAAATGCGGCACCGTACGATGTGCTGTTAGGCTTATTGGGGAGCGAAGCACAGGCCTTCACCGAAACACCAAAACCGCAGCCACAACCAACCGCAAAACCGACCGCAGTGCCCAATCCAATCCTCTCGGGCCCGGAGTTGAACAAACGACGCGGTGCAATGCCGGCAGGGTACTGGTCTTTGACTCAATACGGTGTCCAGTTGGCTGCAGGAAGCATCACGTACATCCCGAATATCCGGTATTCGGATGCTTCGCCAGGGCACAAATATGTTGTATTGTCGATTTCTGTGAAAAATGTTCGTGTGCGAGGTCAGGATGAGGTATACATCAATCCATTCCGTTTTACCCTGATTGACCTCGAAGGTCGGAGCTACAGCCACATTTCTTCCACATATTCACTTGATAGTTATCTCAATTCCGCAGATATCTACCCAGGATATTCCGGTGGTGGCCAACTCGCCTTCGAGATACCCAAATCCACTGCTCCCGCGCAACTACTCTTCGAGCACGAAAGTTACGCGGTCACCCCAATGGTGTTGGATCTTCGTACCACTCCGCTTCGCTGACCTACGTTCGGGCGACTCGTGAAGCACGAGTCGCCCGAATGATATGAAAAGAGAAACACTTGAATCGGTTTGCACTCCTCGTACTGGTGTGGGTAGTCGTTATCGGCTCGGTGATCATGTCTGCCCCCACACCAGCCGCCGCCGCCCAGCGTTGCTTCACCGAAACGAATCAATGCATGGACGGCCGAATCGCCGAATTCTGGGAACAGAACGGTGGTCTTGCGGTCTTTGGCTTCCCCATCGGACCACTCGAACAAACGACGGTCGACGGCAAGACATTCACGGTCCAGCGCTTTGAGCGCAATCGACTCGAGTTGCACCCCGAGAACAAACGCCCGTACGATGTGCTCCTCGGCCGCCTCGGTGCAGATCGGCTCGGCCAACAGGGCCGAGACTGGTTCGGCTTTGCCAAGAGCGGCGACACCGGCGGCTGTCAGGTGTTTGCCGAGACCGGCCATGCGGTCTGTGGCTCCATCCTCAAGGCATGGCGTGCCAACGGCCTGCAGATCGATGACAAAAAAGCCGTCAGCGAGGCCGAGAGTTTGGCACTGTTTGGTATGCCGTTATCGGGTCTGATGACCGAGACGTTGTCGGACGGCAAGCAGTACCAGGTCCAGTGGTTCGAGCGTGCACGATTTGAGCTTCACCCCGAGAATGACGCGCCATATGATGTGTTGTTGGGGTTGTTGGGGAGTGAGGTCGGTGTTCCGCCG
>CANHPK010000146.1 GCA_947462525.1 Roseiflexaceae bacterium
GCGGTCTCTTTGAACAACAACGAACCAGCCATTGCCGATGCATACGACGGACCGCGGCCCACAAAGGTAATCGCCCCCCAGGTGCGCCACAACGCTGGCAGTTCACTCGCAACAAAGCTCGCATTGAGCGTCTGCATGGCGCTCAACGCAGGCTGGATGGCACGTTGAATCTGCTCGGTCGACTCGCCCACCACCAGGCGTACCAACACCCCGAGTGCCACCAGCGAGGTTGTGTAGGTCTTGGTCGCGACGGCGCGCTCGGCACCGGCCAAATGCGGTACGACGGCATGGGCAGCCTTGGCCAGCGTGCCATTGGGGTTGTTGGTGACCGCGATGATGGTCGACTGCGGCTTGACGTTTTGGAGCAGGCGGACTGCTTCGATGGTCTCGCCGGATTGCGAAATGATAATCAGCACCGAGTCCGCCGTCAATGCCGCCGCACCAAAGTGCAACAGCTCGGACAACTCGATGTGCTGGACTGCATATCCGGCTGCCAATAACGTCAACATAGCGGGATAGGCCGAATAAAACGAGCTCCCCATACCGGTCAAAATGATGCGCTTGCCGCGTGCGGCGCGGAGCAGTGCGGCGGCCGCTTGTGTCTGACTGCCAGCTGCCAGATGCGTCTGTAAGGCTCTCGTCAACAAGGCTGGCTGGGCGAGGATGTCGGTAGCGTAGTCGGTCGTCATGGAATCTGCTCCTGTAGGCGGGAAAGGTTATTGGGCAATCAGCGCGCGTGCAGTGAGGACGTCAATCAACTCGGCAGGTCCAGCAACGACACCGGGGATGATGTCTATGTCCGGGAACAATGAACGTATCGCCGCGCGCACTGCATCTGCATCCGCTTGACGGTGCATGAATACCGCAGTCGGCCCTGTATCGGTCGAACAATAGACGGGGATCCCACGTGCCCGCAAGTCATTACACATGCGGAACAACGCGATATTCTCGGATTCCCAGCCTATGATTTTGTAGTCGTCGCCGCCCGACATGGTAATCCCATGCAGGCGCATGCTGTCGATCTCGGCCATGCGACCGAGGTATTGCCAATCGTCGCGCTGGATTGCTTCGATCATGGCAATGACTTCTGCCGAACGTGATGTCATCCAGCCAGCAAACAACGTACTATCGGGTGCATCGTGATGGGCTTGTTCGGTTTTGAGGCCGATCCGTGACGGGATCGGGACGGTCGTCAGGGCAGCGTCGGCGAACATACCGGGTCGGTCGAGTCGGAGTGCAAAACTATCCGTGTGTTCCATGCCCTGATGCGAGAGCCAAAGCGCGATGCCGCCCACTGCGGCACGGCAGCCAGACCCCGCCAACAAGCGGGCGATGCAGCTGACAAAGCGATGGTTTGCAACCAACTCTGGGCCGAACAACGCACCGATGGCAGCAACTGCCAGCGCTGCAGACCCAGACGCGCTCGAGCCAAGCCCTTTGCCGGCGACTTTTGCGCGAAAGAAGTTGCGTGTCTGCACCCGTGCCCGCCAAGTCACCCCGGCGATGCCACGCAATGCGTCGAGCGTCTGGATGACCCGATCGCGTTCGCGGCCGTGGGCGGGTTCGCTCCCCATCCAGATGTCATCGTCGCCCAAATCCGGGTCGTACTCGACAACGGTCACGGTATGGGCAGCATCACTGTTGAGCGAAATGCTCGGCAAATACGCGATGCGGGTTTGCCAATCGGCAAGTCCGTGGTACTTCAAAATGCCCTGCATGGGGTACGCTTTGGCCGCGGCTGCGTGTCGTGCACGCGGTGTCGGGAGCGTCGCAGGGTATGCTGCAACCGTATAGCCGTGCGCGGCCAACGCCATCAAGATTGCCTCGTTCCCTGCCTGCATCAGCGGGATGTTCGCCGCAAGACCGTCACGGCTGGTGCTCATCGGAATGCCTCGTTCCATACGTCCAATATGTGTGGTAGTGTACCATTATTCATCGAAAGCCTCCTCTGCACTGACCTGCAGAGCGACCGCACACCATACGGAGGTATTGCAATGGTTGTGTTTGTGATGATTGATGGTATGCGTCCTGATTCTATCGACGCGGCAAACTGCGTCAATCTGCAGGCGTTCATGCGCCGTGGCTCGAGCACGATGCAGGCGCAGAGCGTCATGCCGAGTGTGACGCTCCCCTGTCACACGTCGATTTTTCATTCGGTGCCACCAGGCCGGCATGGAATAACGACCAACTACTATGTACCGATGGCACGACCCGTGCCCGGGCTAGTAGAGGTCGCTCGCATGCACGGCAAAAAATCTGCGTTTGTCCACAACTGGGAGCCACTGCGCGATATGACACGCCCCGAGCAACTGTCATACAGCTGGTGCCATGAACCGCCCCTCGACCAGAGTTACGATGACGAAATGCACCGCGAAGCCGTCCGGGTCGTCCAAACACAACGCTATGACTTTGTGTTTGTCTACTACGGGTCGGTCGACACCGCCGGCCATGTCTATGGCTGGATGGAGCAAGGGTATCTCGACCAGCTTACCCATGTCGACACCTTGGTCGGTGAACTCCTCGCTGCTATCCCGGCGGATAGTCACGTCGTCATCCAAGCTGACCACGGTGGCCACGAGCGCACCCATGGTACCGACATGGCCGAAGACATGACCATTCCATGGATGGCTGCAGGCCCACAAATCAAAACCAATTACACCATTGGTCGCAGCGTCTCGCTCCTCGACACTGCACCCACCCTCGCGCGCATGCTGGGTTTCGGCAACCATGAGGATTGGAACGGTACCAGCATCGACGAAATGTTCATCGACGCATAAAACTTCTGCCAATCGATACATACACGCAGCGGTTCTATCCGTACGTACGGATAGAACCGAACTATTTTGTATACACACAAAGGAACTTCAGTGACAACAGCCGCACCAGCACGAGCAGGACTCGATGCAAAGTGGAAGGTCCTGATTTCGGTCGTCTTTGGGATTTTCTTGATTATCCTCGACACGACCGTCGTCAACGTTGCCTTCCAGACCCTCCGCCGCGAATACGGCGCCACGCTGAATGACGCCCAATGGATTATCAGTGTGTACACACTGTCGTTGGGTATTGTCACCCCGATCAGCGGATACCTCGCAGACCGCTTTGGCCCCAAGCGTATCTACACCATCGGGCTTGCGATTTTCGCTTTGTCTTCGTTGGCCTGCGGCTTGGCGCCGAGCCTGCCCGTGCTGATCATCGCACGCGCCTTTCAAGGCATCGGCGGCGGGTTAGCACAGCCACTCGGACCGGCGTTCATCTATCGGACGTTCCCCGCCAAAGAGCAGGGGATGGCGCTGGGCTTTTTTGGGATTGCCCTCGTGCTCGCACCTGCACTTGGTCCAATTCTGGGTGGCTGGCTGGTCGATATCGATCTGTGGCGCTGGATATTCTTCATTAACATCCCAATCGGGATTGTTGGCTTCGTGGTGTCGTCGCGTTGGTTGCCTATCGACACCGCACAGCGTGTCGTCAAAGCGGACCCGCTGGGGATTGCCACTGCCAGTATCGGGTTCGGGTCGGTGTTGTACGCGAGCTCACTCGTTGCAAACTACGGCTGGACCGATGCAACCGTATTGACCTGGTATGCAGTCGGTGCTGCGGCAATCATTAGCTGGATTATCGTCGAATTGTATGTTGCCAAAGAGCCGATGCTCGATTTGCGACTCTTCCGTTCGCCGACATTTGCCATGGCTAATCTCATCGGCTATGTCAGTGTGGTTGCCCTCTTTGGTGCAGAATTCTTGATGCCCGTCTACCTGCAAGCATTACGTGGCTATAGCGCATTCGAAAGCGGCCTCACCCTGTTGCCGTTGGCAATTGCAGCCGGGATAACCACCCCACTGGCAGGGCGCTTCTTCGATAAAATCGGCCCGCGCCCGCTCATCACCATCGGATTCACTATTTTGGTGATCAATACATGGCAATTCACCCAGATTCAGGCCGACACCTCGATTACGACCATTATGTTGCTCCTCGCATTACGTGGAGTAGCGCTGGGGATGACCGTACAGACGACTTTTGCCACTGCGTTGAGCAGTGCTCCGGCCCCCAAGTTGGCACGAGCGTCGTCTCTGGTCAACGGGACGCGGTTTGTGGTGCAGTCGATCGGTGTAGCCATTCTCGCCACGGTGTTGACGAGTACGTTGTCGGCCGAGGTCAAGAGCCTGCAGAACCAGGCCGAAGAAGCCACCACCGCGGTGCGTCAACCATTCGGGCTATGCGAAACGCCGGGTGTCGCCCCCGAAGACAACATCCCGCCTGCTGCTGCTGCCAAACTCAAGGATCTCCCTGCAGACCAAGCAGCCCCCGCCAAAGTAGCCATTCGTGCCCAGATACAGGCTGCCTGTGACCAAAATGTCCTCGGCTTCGAAGCTGCTTACCTGCTGACGTTCTATGTCGGCTTGTGCGCAATCGTCTTTGGGTTGTTCTTGCCGGGATGGCCTGGTCCTTGGGGAGGTCGCTCAGAGATGCAGAAAAAAGCCTCTGCCGGGCATTGAACCGAACCCCGCATTCGCATCGACGCGGTACGCAGGTGCGTGCCGCGTCCGACTATCGGAGGCCCCAACATGACAAGACTCAAGCACTGCAATGCACTCATCACCGGTGCTGCGTCGGGGCTCGGCCTGCTGATGGCAGAGCAACTCTTGGCAGCAGGAGCAGCCCATGTGACCCTGTGGGATATCAACGATACGGCACTCAACGCCGCTATCGACCGCCTCACTGCGCGGGGATACGCAGTCCATGGGTTTGTGGTCGATATCACCTCCACCACGGCAATCGATGCTGCCCTCGCAGAGATGGATGCACAGCGAATCAGCGTCGATGTGCTGATCAACAATGCGGGTATCATCGTCGGCACGCCGTTCGTCGAGCAGACGGATGCTGCCATCGACCGCGAAATGGCGATTAATGCAATCGCCCCGATGCACCTCACACTCCGGATCCTGCCGCGGATGATGGCAGCCAATCGTGGCCATTTGGTCACTATTGCATCGGCGGCTGGATTGGTCAGCAATCCGCGCATGGCAGTCTACTGCGCCAGCAAATGGGCCGCGGTCGGATGGTCAGACTCGATCCGGCTCGAACTTGCCCAGGCGGGGAGTGCGGTCAAGGTCACAACGGTGACCCCCTACTACACGACGACCGGGATGTTTGCTGGAGTACAGTCACCTATCATCCCCATCATCGAGCCCATTGCGGTGGTCAGGGCCGTATTGGACGGTATCCAACGCAATGCAATCTGGGTGCGCACACCGTGGATTGTCACCATCCTGCCGCTCGTACGCGGATTGCTCCCGACGACGTGGTTCGATGTGGTCGTCGGCAAATGGCTGGGTGTGTACGACACCATGCGGACGTTCACCGGCCGGCGCTCA
>CANHPK010000147.1 GCA_947462525.1 Roseiflexaceae bacterium
AACACGCTTTCTGTTGATTTGGGTGCCAGACACAGCTGTGCACTGCTTGTTACCACCGAGTTGAATTGCTGGGGCCGCAACAATCTCGGCCAATTGGGTAATTCCTATGCAGGCGATATTGCGGACAGCGTCATTCCAAACTTTGTCGTGGGAATGAGCAATGTTTCTGCATATAGTGCCGGTGGCGACACCAGTTGTGCAGTGTCGAACGGCATTGTCTCTTGTTGGGGCGATAACGAGTACGGACAGCTCGGCACAGCGACAATTGGCATCGGTGATTATCGAACCACCGCAACCGTGGTTGAAGGGATAGATTCGGTCGTTGACATAACCATTGGCGCGCATCACGTCTGTGCTCTACGGATCGATCAGACGGTCTGGTGTTGGGGACGTAACAACGTGAACCAAGTCGACGAGACGACTGCTGAAGTCGTGGTCTCTCCCAAACAAGTTGCAATCGAGACCGCTGTGGTGAGTATTGGTTCGAGCGGCAATCACACCTGTGCGGTCGATGCCGCAGGGGCAGTATGGTGTTGGGGCAACAATCAGTCCGGTCAACTCAGTGTCGTGGGCGAATCCATCCATTCGATACAACGTGTTGAAGGAGTCCCCGCCGCACAAACAGTTGTGACAGGGAGTCAACATACGTGCGTCCTCGATCGTCAACGCACGGTGTGGTGCTGGGGCAGTAACGAACGTGGACAACTCGGAATCGGCAAAACCGATACACTCACACAAATCCCGCCGACAAAAATTGCAACCCTTGCAGGTGTGGTGCAAGTTGCTGCGGCCGGGTCACGGAGTTGTGCGGTGCGAGACAATGCCGAAGTATGGTGTTGGGGTGAAAACACGACGGGGCAGCTCGGCGTGTCACCAAATCCTGATCGCCATGCCCCTGCTGTGGTCCAACGACTCTGGTCGATGCGCTCAAGCACCTCGATGCAAGTTACCGCTACACCGTTACCGTTGTTGCCAACACTGCGCCCAACACAGACGCCTGTCCCTACGCAGACCCGTGTACCGACACGTACCCTCATCCGGGTGCGCATGCAGTCACCCACTGCAAGGCCGCAACCATAGCATGCGTGCGTTGGAGTCCGATTCTGATTCTTGTGTCAATGAGTTCTGTGCGCATTGGTATAGCACTTTCCCCGCCTATCGACTGTGCGCCTCTGTTGCACCCGATTGCGCACGGATGCTGGTCAACGCATACATGCACTGACTAAGCGCTTGGGGCTAGGTTGTTCAACACCGTAACGGAAGTGGAGCCTACAAACAAACATATGCGATTACTCTTTCTTTCAACAGCACAGTCGTATCGAAACAATGATTTTGTCGCTGCTGCGGATGCATTGGCATATGCGTATGTATTACTTTCAGACGGGAATGCCGGCGCGGCCGACCCACACGTACTGAGTCTGCCATTCGAAAACGAGGGTGTCGTTCTTGCTCATCTGACTCAACTCCACGCCGCACAGCCATTTGTAGCCGTTCTTGCCCTTGATGACTCTGGCGCGCAGCTCGCGGCACACATCGCAACGGTGCTCGCCATACCACACAATGCATTTGCTGCCATCATTGCAGCGCGCGATAAATCTTTGATGCGTGATGCACTCGCGCGTGCGGGTGTGCCTGTCCCCACGTATCACCGCTATGATGCCGCTACCTCAATCGACACCATCCTCGCGCAGACGACTTTTCCATGCGTCATCAAGCCACTGCTCCTCAATGGGTCTCGTGGGGTGATGCGTGCGAACACGGTCAACGAGTTTCTTACAGCACGAAACACACTTATCTCGTTGCTCCGTGATATCGAAGGCCCAGCAGGTGCGCACGCGTTCCTCGTCGAGTCGTATATCGATGGATACGAGGTAGCGGTCGAAGCAATTCTCAACAACGGAGAGCTCTATCCGTTGGCGATATTCGACAAGCCAGACCCGTTGGTCGGTCCATTATTCGAAGAAACCATCTATGTCACACCTTCGCGCCATCCAGTCGAAACGCAGCATGCAATTATTCAAACCGCCCGCGATGCAGCTGCGGCAATCGGCCTTGTGTCAGGACCGGTGCATGCGGAGTTACGCTGCAACGATGCTGGTGTATGGATCGTTGAAGTGGCTGGGCGGTCGATTGGCGGCTTATGCTCACGAACGCTGCGCTTTGGTGTGAGCGATTCGCTCGAAATTCTCATTCTTCGGCAAGCCATGGGTGCGTTCACCACACCGGAACCACCGACGCGAGCCAGCGGAGTGATGATGATTCCAATCCCGCATGCGGGGATTTTGCAGCGTGTGGATGGAATCGATGCCGCACGGGAAGTGCCCTTTATTGAATCAATAGAGATAACCAGCCCCTTGCATCAGCCCATTCGCACGCTTCCTGCAGGTGAAAGTTATCTCGGTTTTATCTTTGCGCGCGCAGACACTCCGGGTCAGGTGGAGCACGCCCTCAGGTCTGCTCATGCGGCCCTGCAGATCGTCATTACACCATTGATGATGTTGTCATAATTATTTCCGTGGGCCACCTTTGCTCGGCGCAGACGCCTGCGGTGTCCACCCTTCTGGAAGGGCAGAACCAGCACCGAAGAAGAACTCTTCCATGGCGTTCAGCAACACCCCTTGTGATTGCGGATCAACGAGACTCATGTTGTAGTGGTTGATGAGGATGCGTTCTTGTTCCGGCCAGAGCGCCCACCCACGCTGTGAGATGCTGTCATAGATGCGCATACCCAATGCCCCCGGGAACGGCGGTTTGACAAGCCCTGGGAGCGAACGCTGAAACTTGAGACAATCGACCATCCGTGGACCCTCCGGTGGTCCAAAAAAGAATTGCTGGATAGCGGCGTACCTTCTCCGTTCGTACTGTGGACTCATGGGGTCCATGTCGAATTGGGCAATAAAGATCCGTTCCGTACGGATCCACGCGTTCCAGCCTTGGGCAGAGACGGATTGAACAATGCGCAATCCGAGCTCCCCTGCAATGGGAGGTTCTCCGAGTGCGGGAAGCAGGCGATCATAGTATGTGCAATGCAGGGTTGGCGTTGTCATGATTTCTCCTTGTTGTTGCGATAATACCACGGAGTCTCCAATGATTGTTGTTGTAGGGATGGAATGTCTGTTGACCGCTACGTTTGTGCACACATTGTGTGTAAGCGGTCAAAAGCCCGCAGCAGTCATCGTGGCAGATCGGACACGTGGTACATTCGACAGAGTTCCACATCGCCTCCCGATCATGGTGCAGGACGGACGTGTCGACGACACTGCGCATCGCTTTGATATACCGCTCTATCGAGTTCATGATTGGCGGACGGTACCAGATACATTCTTGATACAGTTTCATACCATTGTGGTCGCCTGCTATCCATCCTTGCTCCCGGCCCAACGTTTTGCCCAACTCGGCATTCGTGCATGGAACGTGCACCCGGCACCGCTTCCTGCAGTACGCGGGCCGGACCCGCTCTTTTATACTGCTCGTGGTGACGCCCCTGCGACGATAACAATCCACGAACTCGATGCAACCTATGATAC
The DNA here is from genome assembly GCA_947462525.1 of Roseiflexaceae bacterium. Classification (GTDB taxonomy): domain Bacteria; phylum Chloroflexota; class Chloroflexia; order Chloroflexales; family Roseiflexaceae; genus UBA965. Next base: position 3,528 of record CANHPK010000147.1, read on the forward strand.
CGGTGCTATCATTGCTGCATCGGCAGTACCATTGCCATCGGGTTGTACAGAACTCCAGTCCATCCGCATCCATGCGACCCATGCTGCACAGTTGTATGCTGACGTGGCCTCGTCTGTGCAGGTCGGGGTGCCACAACAGCCGGCAACCGACATACGCTGGGCGGCGTTCCCCACACCAGATGCATATACACTCCAGCCTGATTGGCCCATGGAACGAACACTGCGTTTTGTAGCGCTGACAAATGCACGCAGGCATGCATACTGGGTGCCGAAAACACGGCAATGGGTACGTACTATCGATCCCGCCGGCACGGTGCAGGTACAATGTGCTGATGGTGTGTTCCGTGCAAGTCTCTGAATGCGGCCGCATGTCGGTATCATTCACCAATAAACGAGAGGGCAGCATGCATCGTTCCGAGTTACCTACCCCGGCACTTGTGGTTGACAAAACCATCCTTGCTGCCAACATCACACGCTGGCAACAGCATGCCGAATCCTGCGGTGTCGGATTGCGGCCGCATATCAAGACCCACAAATCCATCGAAATAGCAACCATGCAGCGTGCTGCTGGAGCATGCGGAATTACTGCTGCAAAGCTGTCAGAGGCCGAAATCTTTGTCGATGCCGGCTTCACGGATGTGTTTGTCGCATACCCGATTGTTGGTCATGCCAAAGCGGCACATGCAGCCCGTCTTGCGTTGCGCTGTCGATTGATTGTCGGCGTCGAAAGCGCCAGCACCGTTGCTGAACTCTCTGCTGCGGCAGTAGCTGTCGGTGCGACCATCTCTGTGCGTGTCGAAGTCGAGTCGGGGTTGCAACGGTGCGGTGCCCAACCGGAGCACGTTGAGTCGCTGGCACGGGTCGTATCTACTGCGCCTGGTCTGGTCCTCGATGGGATTTTTACCTATCGTGGGGCCTGGTTTGCTGGCGCCAATGGTCGTTCTCCCGCCGAACTCGGGCGTGCCGAAGGAGAACTGATGGTAGCCCTGGCACAAGACCTTCGTGCTGCAGGGATACCCATCAACAGTGTAAGCGTCGGCTCGACGCCCACCGGTTGGGCTGCAGCTCGTGTCCCTGGGGTAACCGAAATACGTCCTGGTACCTACGTATTCGGCGACATGATGCAGTGCAAAGCTGAATCAGCAACCGATGCTGACCTTGCTATGCAGATACACTGCACCGTGGTGAGCCGTCCTTCGGCGACAACGGCCACCATTGACGGCGGGTCAAAGACATTTTCTGGCGATATCAACTACGAACGTGCGGGGTTGCCCGGATATGCACTTGTGTTGGGTACGAGTGGCGTATTGGTACGCATGTCAGAGGAACACGGGGTCATCGCATTCGCCGAATCAACGGATATACCCATCGGCGCTCGCCTCGCATTGTGCCCCATCCATGTCTGTACGACCGTAAACTTGTCGGATACTGCATACATGTGTGACCCCGCAACCAACGAGTGTTCCCCGTTTCAGATCGTCGCACGTGGAAAGAGGACATAATGAACCTTCCCAATCTCGAGATTACCCAACACGCGCATGTGTGGCTTACTGATGCAGAGAATCCACTCAAAGCGGATTGGAGCACCATTCAGCCATTCCTTCCGCTCCTACAAACCGTTCGCGGTACTGCAGTCCGTCAAGCAACCGTTGTCCGTGTATGCGCGACACCGACGCACCTCTGGGTGCGTTTTGATTGTGCCGACAATGATCCATGGGCGACGCTCACGAACCACGACGATCCCATTTATACCGAAGAAGTCGTCGAATTGTTCATTGCCGCTGGCTCAGAGACTCCGAAACGATACCTCGAACTCGAGGTCAACCCACTGAATGTCCGT
>CANHPK010000148.1 GCA_947462525.1 Roseiflexaceae bacterium
ATGCCGAGCAGCGAAAACAGATTCCCCAGCCGATATTGGAGCATCTGGAGCGCCGAGGTCATTACCATTTTGCGATAGACATCCCACAAAAGTCGCATAGCATCCCTCTATCTCGATCCGTCTGGCTGCCGTACAATACAGCATCACCACACAGGAGCACCACCATGATTCGCATCGGACTATGTACCGAGATCGCCAACGCATCAATCGTCGCCGACACGGGCATCGACTTCATCGAAGAAAACATCCAGCGCATGCTTGTCCCACGCCAGAACGCTGCTGCATTTGCGCCGCTGCTCGCCGCAGCCAAGGCATCACCGCTGCCGATTATCGCCGCCAACGCCTTCCTGCCCGGCGACCTCAAGTGTGTCGGCCCAGACGTCGACTGGGATGGGCTGATGCACTACGGCGCAGTTGCCTTTGCCCGTGCCCAACAGGTGGGTATACGCACCATGGTCATCGGCAGTGGTGCGTCACGCCAAATCCCCGATGGCTGGAGCGTCAGTGCTGCCGACGAGCAGTTTACCGACCTGCTGACGCAGTACGCCCCACTCGCCGAGAATCACGGCGTCACCATCGTCGTCGAAGCACTCAATCGCGGCGAATGCAACTATATCAACAGTCTCGCCGAAGGTGCAGCTATCGTCAAAGCAGTTGCCCATCCTGCGGTACAGCTCCTCACCGACATCTATCACATGCTCCGCGAGGACGAGCCAGCCAGCGAAATCACGACGCACGCCGCGATGATTCGCCACGCACACATCGCTGAACGGGCCGAGCGCACTGCCCCGGGCATTGCCGGCGACGACGTTTTGGCGTACTTCACTGCACTCTCTCACATGCGCTACCGCGGCGCGATTGCCATCGAAGCGCGCATGGGTGCAGATCTGAGGGGCGAAACCGCGCTAGCCGTCAACACTATCCGCGCCGCATGGGAGCAAGCTCAGCGCCCGTAGACCTGGGCGATGACGTCTTCGATCGGCGGTTCGTTGATGCTGATATCCGTCACTTCGTGGGCCGCCAAAATCGCTCCCGTTACCCGTGGCACATCTGCTTTGGCGACTTTGATGGTATATGTGCCGTCTTCGCTGTGCACCAGTTCGCCATGGAGTGCCATTTCAGCTGCACTGGCTGTGGTCTGCACGGTGATGGTCCGGGTCGGTGCATAGCGTTGCACCAGGTCTGCTAAAGCGCCGTCGAACACCACCACTCCGTGGTTGATCATGATGACGCGTTTGCACAGCGCCTCGACATCAGCCATGTAGTGGCTGGTGAGCAGCACGGTAGCACCGTAGCGCTGGTTGTACTCGCCGATGAACTGGCGGATGTGCTTCTGGGCGGTAATATCGAGGCCAATCGTCGGTTCGTCGAGGAACAGCACCTGCGGCTTGTGCATCAACGACAATGCGAATTCGGTCTTCATTCGCTCGCCCAGCGACAAGTTGCGCACCGGTTTGGTCATCAACGGCGCGAGCCCGAGCAACTCGATCAACGCATCTTTGTTGCGCTGGTAGTCGCTGTCGGCGACGCCGTAGATGGTGCGCGACAGCTCGAAGGTATCGCCGGCCGGCAGATCCCAGAGCAGGTTGTTGCGCTGCCCCATTACCAGTGTCATCTGGCGCAGGTAGGCGTAGTCGCGTTCAAATGGGGTGTACCCCAGCACGGTACAGCTGCCACTGGTGGGGTGCAACAACCCCGAAAGCATTTTGAGCGTGGTTGTCTTGCCGGCACCGTTGGGTCCGAGGAATCCGATGACCTCGCCCGGCTCGATGTCGAAGCTGACCCCGTCGACTGCTTTGACGGTGTTGTACTGCCGATTGACGAGGCTCTTGACCGCTTGCACAAACCCTGCATCCCGAATGGGGACGTCATAGTACTTGCGCAGATGTTCGACATGAATAATGGGCACTGAACGCTCCTTTTGAACGAACAGTATTGTAGCGCGTTTACCATGGTTGTCTGCGCACGCGTCGGTGCGCTCTCAGCGAGCGCACAGGACCGTTTGCACGTCGCGCGGCAATCTGCAGTTTGTTCAGCGCACCCCTCCGCAGTGCGTCTGAACGCTCCATCGCACAGCGGTTTCGTTCATCTCTGCTCTGGGGAGTACCCATATCAGTTCTTTTCTCGTTGTTGCTCTGCATGGGCTGCCGATGATTCTTGTGACGTCGTTACGATGGAGCTTGGAATGGAAGTCGATGAAACAAGATTTGCCGCATAGGCACAACGTTAGATCGTAAATGCCGTAGTGGTTTTATTATTTCTCACGCGTCCTTGTTCTGGGGTTTGTCCCGTCCACGTACGGAACGCTCGAAAAAACGAAGCCGGTTCTTCATACCCCAATAAAAACGCTATTTGATGACTCGTGTAATCAGTATGAGTCAGATAATACTGTGCAAGTTCAACACGTAGGGTATCTAATTCTTGTTGAAAACTCGTCGCCTCCAGTTTGAGTTTGCGTTGGAGGGTGCGCGTGCTCATGCCGAATCGATTAGCCACATCGCCGATCGAACAATCACCACTCGCAATGATCTCGACCAAGCACATGCGTACTCGATCTCGGATGTGCGAATCGAGTGCCGCTTCATGCAATCGCTTCTTGAGGATAGGTTCGAAAATCGCCATCATTTGCGTGCTCGCCGTCAAAAATGGTTTTCTCACGTCTTCCGCCGAAAACGTCATACCATTCTGTGTGCCATACGTCACGCGAATGCCGAAATATTCGTCATACGTCGTCTTATCAGGCAATAGTTCTGCCATGTGTACCTGTAACGGGATAATGTGTTCACGCGTTGCGAGTCGTGCAATCTGAAGCCACATGATGAGCTCAGCAGCAACGAATGTGCCAGGCAACGGCGTATGCCCAGGTTCAGCGACACACATCACCTGCACGTTTCCCTCAGCATCAGGTTGCTGTATACGGAGCTGTATCGGCCCAACCAATGGTTTGTACTTCGCCATGACCGTGAGTGCAGCGTTCATGTTTCGGCTATACAGTGCAGCAAAGATCAGCGGGTTGAATGTTTCAGGGGTGATCGATGTGCCGATGACAAGCGGAAACGACGGTGTGTCTTTCATTGCGTATGCGATACCATGCCAGAGCGCAAAATATTCATCACCGGTCACTGTCAACGGTGTACGTGTGAAGAAATCCCCGGGCAGTTGTGCATATTTCAGAATATCTTGCAGAGATAACCGCATATCGGACGCAAACGCCTGCCAATTCAAATCGAGCACATAGCGCTTCATGGAACGCTCTCTTTCGCACGCTCTGCCCAAAACGTACCCTCATGCCACCGATTACGGTGTACGCATCTGCAACACTCCGTTGCAGATGCGCAGAATGTACCCACACCATCGAACCTCATACACATTACAGCGGTTTCAATCCGACCAATGGATAGCTTTTGGCAACCAACTGTTTTGCGACATGCATGTCACGTGCATGTGGGTTGGGACTTTCCATCGGCCAGCCGCCTTCACGGGTCCCCGGGTCCTGGTACAAGAGGCTCCATTGACTAAAATACGCACCAGAGTGTTTGAGTGCATCATCAGACAACAAGCAATGTAACGAGGTTTGTGCAGATTCGACGTTGGTATCGGACAAGTTCAGCAGTGTGCCGATGGGATTGAAGATGTTGAGCAAGAGATTAATGGGGAAACGTGCGTCAGAAGCGAAGTTTGATCGCGCCCAGCCGGGGTGTACAGCGTACGCAACCACCCCCGTACCTTTCAACCGTTCTGCAAGCTCCATTGCATATAAATTCGTCGCGACCTTTGCTTCTGTATATGCCCCGAGACTACTATACGCGCGTTTCGTATACTGCAAATCGTCGAGATGAACCTGTGGACGGTTCTTTGGACTGCCTGCATGCCCGACCGAAGACAGAATGACCCACCGTGATGGCGCACTCTCCACGAGCATGTCGAGCAACAATTCGGTCAACAAAAAATGACCATAATAACTCACTGCCCACGTGATTTCGAGATTGTCCTTTGTGTAGACTGCTTGGGCGCTTGCATTGAGTATACCTGCGTTACAAACCAATCCATCAAGTCTGGTGTGTTTTTCTCTAAACATGCGTACAAAATCCCGTACCGACTGCAAATCGGCGAGATCGAGTTGGAGCACTTCACAGGTCCCTTTCAGACCGCGTAATCCTTGAGCGGCTTCTGTGCCTGCTGCGACACGACGACATGCCAAAACCACATGACCGCCTTGCACCATCAACTGACGTGCGGTTTCGAGCCCAACCCCCGAATTCGCCCCCGTGATGATGTATACGTTCCCGCTGACATCTTTGGCGCGTGTTTTCTCATCAATTGCATGCTTTCGTCGTGCCATCATCCGCTCCTCGTATGGAAAGTAATCTCCCTCTATCAAGATACAAAACCCCGCCGCAAAAAGACTGTCAAAATACGCCATCTTACTGGCAGATCACGACATTCTGCAGGATATCGCCCATCGTAGTGTGTAGACAGCAATACTCGTCGTACCGAACAGGTCTACCATTGTGATGATCGACGCAGCAACCCCCTCCCGCAGGACATGCGTGGGGCTATTGCCCTCACGACGACCCAATAAACGTCACTCGCGCAGCAATCTCCACCACCGAACGGGACTTTGCACATCATTGTTTTTTTTCGCAATCCAGCGTGCTTTGAGCAATTCACGACGGTCTGAGCAATGCCAGGGAGTGAGGATACAGAAAAAACGCTGGACGAGACAGCTTGACCAGCGTTTCTCTGTTGTTCGTCTTCATTCCTATTTTGGATAACACATCCCTTTGATCACCAATTAGTGTGTTCCCATGACCTCTGGACTGCCTTTTTGCAGACCCACGCTGCAGGTTTCCTTTCCGTACTCGTTCGCAGCGGCTCTGCGTGACCGTGCCCCGTATCCTCTCGGCTGCCAGTCATGAAATTCATAATTCATAATACATAATTCATACTTTTCCCGTTATTGCTCCACGCACAACTGCGACACACTGATCAATCTCGGCTTCGGTATTAAACATCGCACAGCCCAATCGCAACGATGTGTTGTTTTCGCGGAACAACGCCGCGATTTTGTGTTGCTTGAGTGCCGCTTCGAGCGCAGCAGTATGCTCATGGGTGTAGATCGACACAATCGCAGACTGCGTGTGTGGCGGCGTGAACATGTGGCAGCCAGCTGCCTCAAGGCCCGCCCACAGCCGCTGCGCCAACGCCAGCCCATGCCGTTCGATGGTTGCGATACCCACCCGTTCAAACAGGCTCAACGCGCCTTCGAGCTGTGCCACCGAGGTGTGGGCAATCGCCGCGTATTCGTACTTGCTGGCGTCGCTTTTGACCGTAAACTGCAGATCCTCGGTCGCCGCTGCCACATG
>CANHPK010000149.1 GCA_947462525.1 Roseiflexaceae bacterium
AAACTCGGCAAGATCCAATTCTGGTTGATGATGGTCTCGTTCAACCTCACATTCTTCCCCATGCACATCGCAGGGACCGAAGGCATGCCACGACGTATCTACACATACGAAGCAGGTATGGGCTGGGAAATCTGGAACCAAATCGAAACTGTAGGCACCTTCTTGCTTGCGCTTTCGGTGCTGATGTTCCTCTACAACGCAATCAAGAGCATTCGTTCTGGCGAACGCGCCAGCAACGATCCGTGGGATGCATCAACGCTGGAGTGGATGATTCCTTCCCCACCACCGTCATACAACTTCCTGCATATTCCCACGGTTACCAGCCGTCGCCCACTGTGGGATGCCAAGTATCCCCATGCAGCCGGTGATGACCACGGTGGTCATAGCAAACCTTCGAACGTGCGCTACGAGTACACCGACGAAAACACGCCTGGTGCCAAAGATATCCACATGCCGACCCTGACCTTCAGCCCGATGTGGCTGTCGGGTGGCTTGACCGTTGCTGCGTTGGGCTTTATCTACATTCACAAGGCGATCCTTGGTCTGCCTGAAGGCATTGCAGCATATGGGTTCCTTGCAATCGGTATCACCATGGTGTTCATCGGCATTCGTGGGTGGGTCGTCGATTCGCGCCGTGACTCCCCATACTTGGGTAGCCACCACTAAGCAGTCACAAGCGGTGCACACATCGTGTGCACCGCTCTCGAGGAGGATACATGAGCAGTTCTGTGAGTCACGGCGCCCACGATGAAGCACACCAAAAGCCACTACTCGGCAGTATGGGTGTGGATAGCCGAAAACTCGGTTTGTGGGCTTTTCTCGGTTCCGAAACACTTTTTTTCGTTACCCTGATTACCACCCATTTGATCTTCTACGCGCGCACCAAGGCAACCTTGGCAGCAGCTGGTACACTCGAGCACTTGGATCCCCGGACGCACTATCTCGGCATTGAGCTGACCACCGTGTTGGCCTCGTTGCTGTTGGCAAGTTCGTTGACCATGGTGTTGGCGCTCGCAGCGTCCAAAGTCAAAGACTGGAAGAAGTTCCGTTTTTGGCAGATGGCAACCATCCTGCTGGGTTCGGCATTCGTGGGTGGCCAGGTGTATGAATTCAACCATCTCTACCACGAAGGCCTGAAGCTTGCACCGCAGTATGTTCTCGAAGGCGAAACGGTCAAGAGCCTGTTCGGCGTCACTTTCTTTACAATGACGGGCTTCCACGGTCTGCACGTGACAATCGGGATTATTTGGCTGATTGCGACCTACGTCAAAGTCGCAAAGTTCCCTGATTCGCCCGAAAACCCGATGGACATCGAACTGGCGGGTTTGTATTGGCACTTTGTTGACCTCGTCTGGGTGGCCATCTTCACCCTGATCTATTTGATTTGAGGAGGACTATCATGGCAGAGCATGTCGCCCATGATGACCATTCTGAGGACCATGAGTCCCATAGCACCAAATTCTATTGGATGATTGGTGGGATTCTCGCTGTTGTTACTGCACTCGAGGTCGGGATCTTTTTGGTCGAGTCCAGTTTTGATGCAACGTTGTTCTTGGTGATTCTGTTAGGCTTGGCGCTGATCAAGGGAGCAGGGGTTATTGCCTTCTTCATGCATTTGCGTGGCGATGCAAAAATCTTCCAGTTCGTCTTTTTGGTCCCACTCTTGTTTGCATTTACCCTGTGTTTGGGTTTCTTGAAGTTGTTTTCGAACCATGTAGGTATTGCAGGGTAATCCCTGTGATTGCACCGTCACGGGGTACCGTGGCGGTGCTTTTTTCTTTCACCGAGTGAATCATGTATGTGTGCAACGAACGAATCAAGAGGCTTACATGAATCTATATGCGTGGAATTTCGAGCCGACGATTCTGATTGCATTACTCGTTAGTACCATTGGATATGTCTGGATCACTGGTCCGTATGCACGTTCACGGGGCGCACAGCCAGCGTCCACGCTGGAGCGAAACAGATTCTTTTTGGCGATCGTCTTTCTCTTTCTCGCCTTGGTTTCGCCCATCGATACCCTTTCTTTAGTATCGTTGTCGATGCACATGGTGCAACACCTCATCATGATTGTGGTTGTGCCACCACTCATCATTTTGAGTATCCCCGCCGAAGTCGGGAGCCTCTTCCTGGTGAATCGCACGGTATTACTCATCCTCAAAACCTTGCTCAATCCATTGCTGGTTTTTCTGGTGTTCAATGCCATTTTCGTAGGTTGGCATCTTCCTGCGAATTACGATTTGGCAGTGCGTGACCAGCAAGTCCATGTGCTCGAACATGTCATGTTTCTCTTCGGTGCATTCATTTCTTGGTGGCCAGTGTTTAGCCATCAACCCGAGCTTCCACGCTCGACGCCTGGATTTCTCATGTTGTTTCTCTTTTTCATGTCACTGCCACCGACGATTATCGGGGCGTTACTCACGTTCGCTGGTTTTGTGGTGTACCCTGCATACGAAGCAGTGTCGCGTCCATGGGGCATGAGCGCACAAGCAGACCAAGAATTAGCTGGCTTGTTGATGTGGTTGCCGGGTGGCCTCATTTACTTCGTGGTATTAACTGTGGTATTCTTTCGCTGGTTTAATCGACCAGGCGACGATAGCATGGTATAGCAGACAAAGAGGTCTCAGATGGTTCCGTTTATTCGTGCATATCCACCAAATCGACCGACCGGGAGCGTGCACGTGTGGTACGTGTTCCGCGGTGAAGACATGGTGGTCGAGGTGAACCACGGCACGCAGCCATTGGCAGGGACGCCGCATGGGCCGAACGCAATAACGACCAGCGATCAGTTTGTGCTCGGTACACAGGGCAACCTGTCTGTGTATGCGGCAGTGGTACCTGCCGATTGTGAACTCTCGGAAGGGTTACAGACGGTCCATCTGCGTACGTTGATGAACCAGCCGGGAGTTACCCCAGATGTCATCATGGCTGCGAGCTATGCCAAACAGCTGGTTGAGTTCCGCACCCTGACGCGATTTTGTACCCGTTGTGGTGCGCCATATCGCTCAATCCCCAACAATTGGGGTTATCGCTGTGACCCCTGTGCGTTCGAGATATTCCCCCCTGTGAGCCCGGCAATCATTGTGCTGATCCATTCGGGGGATCGCGTGCTCCTCACCACCAAGGTTGGCTGGGGTGATCGATACAGTTTGGTGGCTGGATTCACGGAACCAGGCGAAAATTTCGAGTCTTGTGTTGCCCGTGAAGTCCGCGAGGAAGTCGGCGTCGAAGTACAGAACATCCGCTATGTCGGCAGTCAATGTTGGCCGTTCCCACACCAAGTCATGGTGGGCTTCTTGGCTGAGTACAAGAGTGGCGACATTGTGATGGATGCCGAAGAGCTCGCCGATGCGCGTTGGTTTGAACGCGATGCAATGCCACTCACACCGCCCCCAACGGCAATATCGGGGCAGATCCTTGATATCTGGCTCAAGCGGCAAACAGAAACCGGCATGATCGTCGGATTCGATCGTATGCTTGTCTGATTGACTCCTCTCAGTCGCGTTTCAGCTTGTTCTTATGCTTTTCTTATACTGTGTATGCCCTACGGTGGTATAGTAAGAACATTGGTGGTGCTTGCGACGGTCATCACAATGTTGGCAACAACATCCCGCCCCACGTCGCCCCCTTTTCCTCCCGGGGCAACCCGGTTTCCTCACTCGCGCGTGGGAGCTTGCTCCCACGCGCTCCTCTTTGTACATTTGCGCACAATAATCACCAAAAAATACGTTTGTGGTATAATTCCTTTTGGTCATTTAGCCAAGGAGTTAACGTGCTACGAGAATTTCGTACCGGGAATGAATATCCATACAACCGCACAACACCGGTGAAGTGGGTGATTTCGCATGTTATGCGTTACCCACTCCTTCCGATAGGATTCGTTATTTTGGCAATTGTGGCCATTAGCGGGTTCACCTATACCTCCATTCAAATCCAAGAAGCATTCGACATCATCAAAGAACGCAAGCCAATCGAACAGTTGGTCGCTGTTTCGATTGCGATTTTTGTGGTGCGGACTGCGTTCGCCGTCATCGACATGATCAATACGGTCATCCGCGAATTTCTGGCGTCTCGGATGGAGCGTGATGCACGTGAAGAGTTGTACATCAGTCTGCTGAGCAAAAGTCAGACTTTTCACAACCGTCAACGTGTCGGTGATTTGATGGCAGCTGCGACCGGCGATGTATCGCAACTCAACATGATGATTTCGCCGGGATTGAGCCTCATCATCGAGGCTACCACGCAGCTGATTACCCCCATCATAGCCATTGCTGCCGTCGATGTTCGGCTGTTACCCGTTCCGATCCTGTTTGTGGTGAGTCTGGTCTGGGGATTGCAACGCTACAATCAGCAACTCGGCCCCGTGGCAGGGATGATGCGTGGTCAATATGGTGCGGTGAGTGCTACATTGTCCGAAGCTATCCAGGGTATCGAAGTCGTCAAGGCAACCGCACGAGAAAAATTCGAAGCAGATAAATTTCGATCAGTGATTGGTCGCTATCGTGATTTGTTCATCCAAGAGGGTGAAATCAAAGCGCGCTATATCCCGTTCTTGTTTTATGGGTTGTTGACTGGGTTGGGGTTTGGGCATGCGATGTGGCTCGAGAGTACCGGTGCTATAACCACCGGACAAGTCGTTGCATACATGACATTGATTTCCCTCTTTCAATTCCCCACGTTTATCTCGTTGTTCATGTTCGCGTTGGTACAGTTCGGTCTCGCTGGTGCACAGCGTATTCTGACGATTATCAACACCGAGACCGAGATGGACGAGAACCCCAATGGTGAATCGCACGTCGTCAGTGGCGAGCTCGAGTTCAAGCATGTTGCGTTTGGGTATGGCGACTCCAACATTTTGACCGACATCAGCTTCACCGCCAAGCCGGGTGAGACCATAGCTATCGTCGGTCAGACAGGGTCGGGCAAAACCACGTTGACACGTCTGGTGAACCGTACCTACGATTCGACCGAGGGTGTGGTCACCATCGACGGGGTCGATGTGCGATTGTGGAACCTCGATTCTCTGCGGTCGCAGATTTCGATGATCGAGCAAGACATCTTTTTGTTTTCCAAAACCATCGCCGAGAACATTGCGTTCGGCGCGCGTGCCGATGTACCGCGTGAACGTATCGAATGGGCTGCCCAACAGGCACAGGCGCATGACTTCATTTCGAGCTTCCCCGAGGGATACGACACGGTGGTTGGTGAGCGTGGTGTCACGCTTTCGGGCGGTCAGCGGCAGCGCATCGCCATTGCTCGTGCCTTCTTGACGAACCCACGCATCTTGATCCTCGACGACTCGACGAGTGCTATCGACAGTGCCACCGAAGATCA
>CANHPK010000150.1 GCA_947462525.1 Roseiflexaceae bacterium
ATGAAGAGCAAGGGTTTCTCGAACTGGGACGACCTGCATCGCTGGAGCCTCGACCAATCCGATACATTCTGGCACGACATGGCCCAACGCCTCGATTGGTATGCGCCATACACGCAGATTTTGGATGAATCCAAAAAGCCGTTTTTCTCATGGTTCACCGGCGGCAAAACCAACATTGTCCATAATGCCATCGACCGCCACATGAGCACGTGGCGCCGCAACAAGCTCGCCTTCATCTGGGAAGGCGAAGACGGCACGGTGCGCAACTTTTCGTTTGCCGATGTCAACCGCGAGGTCAGCAAGCTGGCTAATGTGCTTAAAGCCATGGGCGTCCAAAAAGGCGACATTGTTTCGATCTACTTGCCGCGTGTGCCCGAATTGCCGTTTGCCATGCTGGCCTGTGCCAAAATCGGTGCTGCCCATTCGGTCATCTACGGCGGCTTTTCGCACGAGGCCCTGCGTGACCGCATCGCCGACGCGCAATCCAAAGTGCTCATCACCGCCGACGGCGGCTACATGCGCAACAAGGTCATCGAACTCAAAAAAATCGCCGACGAGGCCATGTCGTCGTCGCCCACCATCCAGACTGCCATCGTGCTCAAGCGCACCGGCCATGCGGTCGACATGCACGTCGGCCGTGACTACTGGTGGCACGATTTGATGGCCCTGCCGATCGCATCAGAACGCTGCGAGACCGAGGTCGTCGACGCCGAACACCCGCTGTTCATCCTCTACACCTCGGGCTCGACCGGCAAACCCAAGGGCGTCATGCATACCCACGGTGGCTACTCGGTGGGCATTGCGACGACCTTCCACTTCACCTTTGATATCAAAGACCACGACATCTATTGGTGCGCCGCCGACCCCGGTTGGATCACCGGCCACTCGTACATCGTCTATGCGCCGCTCATCGAGGGCGCGACGTCGTTTATGTACGAAGGTGCACCCAACTACCCATACCCCAATCGCTGGTGGCAAATCGTCGAGCGCTACAAAATCAGCATCCTCTACACTGCACCGACCGCCATCCGCGGCCTGATGCGCTTTGGTGATGCCTGGCCGAAGCGCCACGATTTGTCGAGCCTGCGTCTGCTCGGCTCGGTCGGTGAGCCCATCAACCCCGAGGCCTGGCGCTGGTACTACGACATTATCGGTGGCGGTAACTGCCCCATCATGGACACCTGGTGGCAGACCGAGACCGGCGGCTTCATGATTACCCCCAACCCCACCACGCCCCTCAAGCCCGGCTCGGGAACCAAGGCGTTCCTCGGCATCGAAATGGATGTCGTCGACGAACACGGCAAGCGCACCCCCGACAACGAAGATGGCCTGCTCGTTGCAAAGCGCCCCTGGCCGTCGATTATGCGCACCATCTTGCACGATCCCGAGCGCTATGCCAACTCGTACTGGAACAACGAACCCGTCGGCCTCTACACCGCCGGCGACTCGGCCCGCCGCGACAAAGACGGCTACTTCTGGGTCATCGGTCGCATCGACGACGTCATCAAGGTGTCGGGCTATCGCCTCGGCACGGCCGAAATCGAATCAGCCCTGGTATCGCACCCCGCCGTCGCCGAAGCAGCCGCTATCGGTTTGCCGCACGAAATCAAAGGCACGGGCATTCACTGCTTTGTGATCCTACGGTCGGGTATCGACGGCAGCGACAAACTCGCCGAAGAACTGCGCACCCACGTCGCCAAAGAACTCGGGCCGATTACCAAACCCGAGGCCGTCAGCTTTATGGCAGCCCTGCCCAAAACCCGTTCGGGCAAGATCATGCGCCGCGTCCTCAAGGCACAAGCGCTCGGTCAAGACCTGGGCGACATTTCGACGTTGGAAGGCTAGTTATCCCCACCGCCCACGGCGCACGCCGTGGGCGGTCTGCAAACGGAGCGTCGCGATGCCACGAATCGGTGCCATTTTGATTGGTCAGTCACCCCGACCAGACCTGGTCAAACCGCTCGTCAAAGCCAATCCCAATTTCCAATACATCGAATCCGGCGCACTCGACTTTGTCGACCCGGCCGACATCCCCGAACCAACCAGCGAGTACATCCTCACGACCCGCTTGAACGACGGCACGCTGGTGCGCGTCGACGAGTCGTATTTGTTCCCTCTGCTCAAATTGGCCGTCGCCAACGCCGAGCGACAGGGTGCGGTGATGAGTGTCTTGCTCTGCGCAGGGCCGTTCGACGGGTTAACCGGCGCACAGCCGTTGTACCGCCCCACTGCCATGGTCGACACCATCTTGCAGACCCGCGGCGTCAACAAAATCGCCGTGCTCAGCCCATCGCGCGAACAAGCCAGCGCCATCCATCAGAAGTGGCTGTCGCGCGGGTATGTGCCGACGGTGTTTGTCGACCCTGGTTTGCCCGACGCCGAACTGGCACAGTGGATGCGCGAACAACTGCACTACAGCGCCGCCGAATACCTGGTCGTCGATTATGTCGGTCATCCCATCGAGAAGATCCAAGCCCTCGAACGCACCCTGCCCATCCCCGTCCTCGATTTGGGCAAAGTCATCACCGACATGCTCCGCCACGTCACCACCTAATCCGTCATCACCGAGACAAAGGAGTCTGGATGCCACGCCACCCGTTCTTGCATAGCAGCTACACCATCGCCCCCACGCCATTTGCACCCGACGGCAGCATCGACCGTGCCAGCATCGCAACCATGGTCGAGTTCCTCATCGGGTTGGGCGTCCAGGGCATCACCATGCTGGGCGTCATGGGCGAAGTCGACAAACTCGGCGACGCCGAGCGCGACCTCATCATCGACGACGTCGTGACGGCCAATCGCGGCCGCGTCAAAATCTGCATCGGCACGAGTCATGTCGGCACCGATCGTTCGGTGGCCTACAGCAAGCGCGCCGTCGAACTGGGTGCCGATGCACTCATGGTCGCCCCACCGAAGTTGGCCAAACCCAACGATGCAGCCCTGCGCGCGCACTACCACGCCATCGCCGCCGCAGTCACGGTCCCCATCGTGGTCCAAGACCATCCCGTCAGCAGTGGTGTCTTGATGAGCGTCGACTTCTTGGCCAACCTCGCCCGCGAGGCACCAGGCTGCAACTACCTCAAGCTCGAAGAAGAACCGACCCCCGCCAAGACCACCCGCATGCGCGCCGCCGCGCCCGACATGGTGATTTTCGGCGGGATGGGCGCCAACATGCTCCTCGAAGAGCTCAAGCACGGCGCCGACGGCACCATGACGGGCTTTGGGTTCCCCGAGATCCTCGTCAAAATCTGCGCCCAATACGCCGCTGGGGATGTCGACGGCGCAACGCAGACCTTTTATCACGCCTGCCCGTTGATCCGCTACGAAAACCAACCGGGCATCAACATGGCCATCCGCAAGTACATCTACGCCCAGCGCGGGGCCATCAGCCACGCCCATGTGCGGGCTCCATCTGCGCCGCTCGCGGCCGACGTCATCGCCGATTTGCACGATATCATCACCCGTTTGGGTTTTGGTCAGCATATGAAAACCAAAGGAGCCTAACATGAACCTCGGACTCACAGGCAAACGCGCCGTTGTTTTTGCTGCTAGCCGCGGCCTCGGGTACGCCAGCGCACTCGGGCTCGCCCGCGAAGGCGTCAAGCTGGTCATCGCCAGCCGCGATCAAGGCCGTATCGATGAAGCCGCTGCCAAAATCCGTGCCGAAACCGGCGCACAGGTCATCGGCGTCGCAGCCGACGTCAATACCCAAGCCGACGTCCAGAAGGTCATCGACGCCTGTGTCAACGCCTATGGCGGCCTCGAGATTGCCCTGCACAACGCCGGCGGTCCCCCTGCAGGCGGCTTCGATGCCATCAACGACGCCCAGTGGTTGGCGGCCTTCAACCAGAATCTCATGAGCTTGGTATGGGTCGCCCGCGCCTCGATCCCCCACATGAAGGCCGCCAACTACGGCCGCCTGCTCACCATCGCGTCGTCGTCGATCCGCCAACCCATCCCCAACCTGATCCTGTCGAACGTGATGCGTGCCGGCATCAATGGCCTGGCCAAGAGCCTCGCCCGTGAGGTCGCCCCCCACAACATCAACGTCCACGTGGTTGGACCCGGCCGCATCGGCACCGAGCGCATCGAAGAGCTCGACAACGCCATGGCCCAGCGCACCGGCGCCAGCGTCGAAGACGTCCGCAAAGCATCTTTGGCGAGCATTCCGGCGGGACGTTTGGGCGAACCCGAAGAATTCGCCAATTTCATCGTCTTTTTGGCCTCGGCAGCAGCCAGCTACATGAACGGCACGGCTACCCTGGTCGACGGTGCTGCCTCGAACGCACTCCCATAAGACGCCATTCCCCCACCCAGAGCCGGCAGCGGTCCTGCCGGCTTTTTCGTCAACATGAGGGATGTACTATGCTCGACGTCATCATCAAAAACGCCACCGTGGTCAACGCCGACGGCCGCCGTCAGCTCGATGTCGCCATCAAAGACGGCATCATCGTCGCCATTGGGATGGCCAGCACCTTCGCCGAGGCACACGAGGTCATCGACGCCGGTGGGCTGCACCTCCTGCCCGGGGCAATCGACTCGCACACCCATGTGCGTGACCCCGGCCGCTCCGACCGCGAAGACTTCGCCTCGGCGACCCGGGCAGCGGCCGTATCGGGCGTCACCATGCTCTGCGAAATGCCCATCGCCGCGGTGTCGACCCATAGTGCCCAGACCCTCGCCGATCGGATCGACGCCGTGCGCGACCGACTCTATACCGACTATGCCCTCTACGGTGGTGCCGCCGACGACAACCGCGAACACATCGCAGCACTGGGCAACGCCGGCATCATCGGCTTCAAAACGTTCCGCACTGCTGTGCCCCCGGGGCGTGAGAAAGAATTCATCGGGCTGTGTTGCCCCGACCCTGGTGCGTTTTTCACCGTCCTCAAAGAGACCGCCAAAACCGGACTGCCGCATGCCATCCACGCCGAAGACGAGTACATCCTCAGTCGCTTGGCCGAAGACTACAAACGCACCGGCGACCTCGGTCCCATCAGCCACACCAAAGCCCGTCCACCCGTCGTCGAAGAAGCCTCGGTGGCGCAATCCATTGCGCTGGCACGGGCAGCAGGGGCGTGGTTGCACATCGTGCACGTCTCGTCACCGTATTCCATTGATTTGATTACCCAAGCCCGTGCAAACGGCGTCAAAGTCACCTGCGAGACGTGCCCGCCGTATTTGTTCCTCACCGATGCCGACATCGAACTGCACGGACCCTATGCCAAAACCAACCCACCCATCCGCGACGAATCGTTCGTCGAAGGCATGTGGGACCGCGTCGCACGCGGCGACGTCGACATCATCGGCACCGATCACTCACCCTTTTTGGC
>CANHPK010000151.1 GCA_947462525.1 Roseiflexaceae bacterium
ATGTTGCTGATCGTTCGCTCAGCCGAGAAGCCTGTGTGCAGACCCTGCAGCGTGCTCTGGCGAACGGTGTCAATCTCGTTGATACCGCGCCGGGGTACGAAGATGGTTTTTCTGAGGAAATCGTGGGTGATGCGGTGGCGCAGCGCCGCGATTCGGTTTTTGTCATAAGCAAAATCGATGATTTTGCGCTCCCGCTCGAGACCCAACTTACTGCGAGTCTCGACAGACTACAGATGCGATATCTCGACGGCTATGTCTATCATGGCTTGTCGGATCTCGACATGTATGCGTCGTTATGTGCGCGGCCGGATGGTTTTTCGGCGTTATTCGATCTGAAGGCACGTGGTTTGGTGCGTTCTGTGGGGATTTCGTCGCATCATCCAGACGTCCTGCTACAGGCCATGCGAGACGAACGGTGCGACATTGTGATGTTCCCGGTTGGTCCGTTTGTCGATGCCCGATACCTCAACGAGGTATTGCCCGAGGCAAAAGCACGTGGGATCGGCACAGTTTGCTTCAAGACCTTTGGCGCAGGCAAGTTGGTGACGGATACATCCGGGTACGGCCAACCCATGATTGAACGCCCCCGCGGGAAGCGTTCTGCCGGTGTCCACGCATCATTGGGATCGCAGAACTTGGACGTGGCTGACTGTGTCCACTTCACCTTGACTCATGACCCAGATGTAGCGCTCCTGGGCATGAGCTACCCGTCGGAGCAAGATCTGGTGTGGGATGCATATCGCTCGTTCGTCCCTCAATCAGCCGAGCAATTACAGGAAATTGCTGCCAGAGCAACGATTGCACGACAAGGCAAAGGCCCCTGCTGGTGGAACCCGAATCCAGACGCCTAGGGTGCGATGAAAGAACGAACCGGCCCATAACGTTGGTACATATTCATGCTGCGGCAACCTCCCGTTGTGACGCATGCTGCAACACAAATCCCCATCGACTTCAGCGTCGATGGGGATTCTTTACATCTGCATCCACCGTAATAGATCGAACGGTTCGACAATCACATCCATGGAAGCACCGCCGTGGGAGGTGCAAACGTATTGATATGTTCCTGGCGTCCGATAGCGTTGCCGAATCTGTTGGTTGGGACCGATTGGTCGGCCAACCAACAAAATGGCTTCGTTGGTCTCGTTGCGTATGATTAACGTGTCACGGAGTCCCGCGATGAGCGTCACCTGTTCGGGGAGGATGATTTCTGCATCATTCGTCACGACGACCGTGTGTGTGCGCTGCTGCTCGAACACCCACCAACCAACGGCGAGTGCTATGCACACAATCAGTACCGTGACGCGAGCCTTCATTATCGGACCTCGAACATCACGTCGATGGGACCTGCATTTGCAAATGTCAATGTAAGCGGGAATGAATCGCCCGACTTCAGGTCCTTGCGAAGCCCAATCAGCATAATGTGAAAACTTCCTGGCTTGAGAATTTGCATCCCGTTTGCGGCAACGGGAACGCCGCCTTCTGCTGGGATCATTTGCATCATGCCGTTTTCATTGACGACCGTGTGGAGTTCAACGGCTGTCGCGACATCGCCTGTTGCGCTGAGCAACGTGTCAGCTGATGTTGCATTGGTAATGGCCACATAGGCAGCGCTATTGTCCCCGATGGTGCCTTGCCGTGCCCATGGGTCTCGGATAGCGATGCCGTTGGATTCTGCCGCAGGCTGGGCTGCCAAATCTGGAGTGGCCACAGCCATTCCCATCTGCGCGTTATGATTCATTCCCCCACCACATGCAGTGAGGAACAATGTCACCAAAATGATACTGAATGTACGCATAAAACTGATTCTAGCGGATTACTCCGCGATAAGGGCGCTTATGTCCGCGACGACATCATCAATAGGAGCCCCAAAACCAACCAACAGTCTCCGCAGGCCTGTTTTGTCGATGGCGGTAATGGTAGAAGTATGATCCATTGCGTATACTAACGCGGATCCGGGCGTTTCACGGCGTTGTGCGCCTGCGCCATACGCCTGATAGACACTGGCGAGCGCATCAGGTTGACCGGTCAGTGCGATGACGGTTGTGTCGTAGAGCCCGACAAAGCGCTTGAGGCGTTCGGGAGTGTCCCGTTCTGGGTCTACTGTGATAAAGACAATCGCCAGTTTGTCTGCACGTTCGCCGAGTCGTTGTTTGACTAATTGCAGGTCTGAAAGTGTTGCTGGACAAATGTCCGGGCAATTGGTATACCCAAAAAACACCAGCGTAACCTTGCCATCGAGTGTGCTGGAAGAAAATGCATCGCCGTTTTGATCGGTCAGGACAATCGGGAATGCTGCGTCGGGTGGTTCGATTACTGCACTTTTGAATGTGTAGTTCGTACATCCCCCGAGAAAGAATAGTGTTATCACTGCGATGAACCAGGCGCGAATTGTATGCATAGAGGTGCTTTCGTTAGAGTGAATACAAGGAGAGTACGTGGCATCGCGGCGGTGGGTAATCGGGACGAACGCTGTGGAGTTGCTTCCGTAGTTGAATCGATGGTGCGACGCGTGTATGTGCCTGATCAACAATGGTTTGAGCGGTATAAAAAGACACCGCCTCGTGGGTCGCAGAAGGTTGGTAGGCGTGGGGGAGGATTTGTGTGTATGTCGGTGACACCTGTGTATGCAGGATGCAGACATAGGGAGAGCGCGGTTGGTCCGTCGTGGCATGAAGTGCACAATGCACGATGCAGTTGACCGGCAGTATCACGGCAAAGACCATGATACAGAGGTATTGCGTGATGGTATTCAGACTGCCTGCGCGCATCGATATGTCTCCTACAGGCGACATTGTACGCTATTTCACACACTCGGAGATGGTCTTTTGCTGAACCTCAGATGAGTATTGAGCGTGATACACAGGACGTCGGATGGGAAGTGTGAGCTTACCACAAGGCAGCGCAAGTCTGATGGTCTGACACAAACGACGCTGGATTTGCTGTCCAGCATGGCCACACCGTATGGACTGGTGAAACGTGCGCAATCCACACTAGTTCCATGCGGGGAGCGAGCCGTATGCAGAAGCGTCACCTCCGGTACGCCGTTTGATGCGGCATAGACCTATCCACTGCGGTTGGGCGTTGCGCTGACACGCATCGCAGCGACTGTGTGAAACGGACAGAATGGAGTGGTTATTCGCCGTATACGGCGCGGGCGTTGCGTACCCTGACCACGGATGTCGTTGCTGATTTTGATCCATTGCCGAGTTGCCCACGGGTGTTTTGTCCCCAACACCACACTGCACCGCCGTTTGTGCGGCCGCAGGAATGTGTTTGACCGACCGCGATGTCTTTCAGCGGGCCAACAAGCTTGGTAGCAGTGGCGACGAACCCGACAGCACTGGTGCGTTGGATTGTAGAGCCGTCGCCGAGTTGCATCGATGTATTTGACCCCCAGCAGTACACTTGCCCTGCGGTGCCCAGTGCACAGGTGTGTTCACCGGCGCCTGCGGCGATTGCAATCAGATTGACGAGCGGGATATTGCCGATTTTGACCGCAACGGCGTGAAATCGGTTGACTGTGGTCCCATCACCGAGTTGTCCGTTCGAATTGCGTCCCCAGCACCAGCTGGCGGTTGTACCGGCGAGTGCGCAGGTGTATTGTTTGCCGCTGCTGATGCGAGAAATACCAGATAGGAAGCCCGTTGCGGTGCGGACTTGCACTGCGCCGCGGTTTGCAGCGACGGCCGAGCCTGTGGCGCCAAATGCCTGGTTCCCCCAGCACCACACGCTACCATTTGTCAAAATTGCACAGGTGTGATCGCTCCCTGCACTGATGGATTTGACGGTATTCAATGGTGCCCCTGCAGACGTGCGCACCGTCACGGGGTATCGCGATCGTGTGGTGGTGCCGTCACCCAGTTGCCCTGCGGCATTTTGGCCCCAACAACTCACCGTGTCTGCGCTGCTCAGCGCGCACGAGTGGGTTGCGCCAACGGTTACTGCTGTTTGGCCAGAAAACGGGGTGCCATCTGCATTTTTGGTTACTACCGAGCCTAATCTCGCAGTGGTTGTGCCATCGCCCAGCTGGCCAAACGTGTTGTTACCCCAACAGACGACGCCGGTAGCACTGCTCAGCGCACAGCTATGCGACGCGCCCACTGCCACTTGGGCGATACCGTTCATGGTAGCCCCAGTGTTTGTTTTGAGTGGGAGTGCGTACCCAGTGTCAACTGCAGTGGATGTGCCGAGTTGGCCAGCTTGGTTCGCACCCCAACACCATCCCGCGTTGTGGTAGCTGACCAAGCAATTGCTGTTTGCACTGACGGACAAGGTCGCTGCAGATTGAGCCGACGGCAGACAGCGGTACGCGTTGACATCATCAATGAACCAGCCCGTACCCGCCACTAGCTTGTCGGTGGTGCTCCGGAAGCGCAGGCGCACATACGAACCTGCTAGTGCGTTTAAATTGAGTTTCGAGGTAATGTATCCGTGACTTAATCCGGTAAACGCCATCCGGCCTGCCAAAACATTGGTATTTTTGGCAACAATTAACGTTGCATTGTATCCGTTGGTGACAAAAAGTGGCTTTGCATCGACCCATGTCGCACCCGCGTTGAGTGAGTATTCGACAATACCGCCGTCATATGCGCTCGTCATTGCTGTGCCGGCATCGTTGTAATACGCTTCGAACTCGTATGCATGGCGAAAACTCATGACGGTTCCCGCAGGGACATAGAACCCTGTATTCATGGCAAATTTTTGGTCTGATTGATTGGTGGGGTACAGGAGAGTGACATTTCTGCGACCGCTTGTTGCATAGGCAAACCCATCCGGCGCTGGATAGTACCAGTCGGAACTGAGCGATGGAGATTTTGTCCATTTGCTCGGGGTGATTGTCTCGAATGTTTCGTTGTACAAATCGATTTTTGTTTCGCTGGTTGTACAACCGGCCGCATCAGTGGCAGGTGCCCGTGGCGGCGATTTGGCCATCTCGGTGGCCAGAACTGCATTCTTGACACTTTGACAGTCTGTTGTCACAAAGCCATCAAGCCCAGCGCTGAGCAATTGGCTGCAGGCGGCATTGAGACTCAAAGCAAGGTCAAGGTAATCACTCCCCGAGAGGAGATAGTTGCTGAGTGCGTAGTAATAGACTTTGCCGACTTTGTCAGCGTCGATTGCCCCAATGGTATAACCGTTGAAGACGCCGCCGTCGACCATCAGTGAAACAGCTTTGTTGTTTACGCCGCTGTTGCTGTGAACACCGCCGTTGTCACTGATTTGGCCGAGATAGAGGCCGTTATTGTAATTACTGCTGGTCATTTTGTCGGGATCCCCGTACAAACCGGGATTGCTCATCGAACGGATTGCTCCGATGGACAAATCTTCA
>CANHPK010000152.1 GCA_947462525.1 Roseiflexaceae bacterium
CGTGGGTTCGAATCCCA
Source organism: Roseiflexaceae bacterium (assembly GCA_947462525.1). Lineage (GTDB taxonomy): Bacteria > Chloroflexota > Chloroflexia > Chloroflexales > Roseiflexaceae > UBA965. The sequence goes on from CANHPK010000152.1 coordinate 18, forward strand.
CTGGGGTCACCACTCAAACCAGCGACCACATGGGGATGTGGTGTAGAGGCCTAACATGCGACCCTGTCAAGGTCGAGACCGCGGGTTCGAATCCCGTCATCCCCGCCACAGATCCACCGATGTTCACACATCGGTGGTTTTCTTTTCTCTGTTTGCGCTATCCTCTCCCCACCATTGCAGCAGAGTGTCGGCCCCAAGAACCGCAGTTTTTGTCGCTCTGCCGACCCATCCCCGGCACGCAACCGGCAGACCCAGCGGACCGATGACGCCTGTATGTTCAGCCATGGCGGGCGCTGGGACTGCCCCGCAGTACTCCCCCGTCGGGCAGGCGCGGACCCTTTTCCCCCTGAACCAATCGAAAAGAGCCCCTGTGGACAACCGATCATCCCTGCGCGTGCGCGCGCGACCCCTAGACTGGGTGTGGTATGGGGTGATTGTCTGCTGCATGGCGTTGGCGGTCTGGGGTGCGCGGCAGGCAGCATACCATCCCAGTGCAGTGACACCCCAGACGATGGGCACGCCGTCAGCGCTCGTCCTCTCTCGCATTGAGGTCGACCGGCGCGGCATGCCGTTTCGCTGGGTCGCCAGTGGATACCTCATCCCAGTGACGGACGCCAGCGGCGACGGGGTCCTGCGCGTGCGCCTGTGGGTGCTGCCCACCACACAAACAGCGACGTTGGTTAGTCCCAATGGCCCCGTGCTGGTGCCCGTCCCACTGTTGATCTCGACACGCATGATGTGGATCTGGGTGCAGGCTCAGCCATGGTGGCGCCGAGCCACAGTATCGATGCGTGTGGTCGGCACATCCGATACACCACCTGCCGTCGCATTTGGGGGTCTCGATTGGCGTGGGCAGACCGATGAACGGGTGGCGCTCGCAGGGGTGTGGGTGCTTGTCATAGCGCTGTGCGGCAGGCGGCATCCGTCGCGATGGGTAACTGTCGCATGCATGCTGATCGCCGTTGGGGCACTCTGGTGCTGGCCGGCTGGGCATGTCTGGCTGGGTACGGCGGTCGTGTTGACGCTGGTGGGAGCACTGCCCGTGTGGTGGCCATCGTTGAACCGGTATGCAGCGTGGCTCTGGGGAGGCGCGCTGGTGCTGACGGCAGGGATCACTATTGCCCGCATGATTCGCCGCCCGAGCGACTTCGCCGAGCTCCACTGGTTGCTCAACTACGATGCGGGCTTCGTCAAACGTGGCCTCATCGGGAGCCTGTTGCCCAACGGGTGGCAAACCGAAAGCGGTATTTGGTGGCTGTCGGCTGGTGTGTTCAGCGTCGCACTGCTGGGGCATGCCGTAGGGCTTGTCTGGGTGCTCCGCCGACCGACACGTGACCCGATGATCTGGATGACGGCGTTGGTGATTGCGTGTTCGCCGGTCGCACTGATGCAGGGATTCTTGGTTGGGTATGCAGATGCGCTGGTGGTATTGGGCGTGGCGGGGGGATTTTGGTGGGTACGACCCAACACACGCACCCCCGTCTGGGTCGGGCTCATCTGGGCGCTCATCGTGCTTGTGCACGAAAGCGCCATCGTCTATGTGTGTGCATGGGCACTCGTTGTCGTGGCCATGGCATTCGACCAGTCAGGGACGCGGAGCCGACGGCACTGTCTCGTGGCGCTTTGGCACCCGTTGTGGGTCGTCATCCTGCCGATTGCCAGCCTGTGTGGGTTGATGCTCGCGCAACAGTTCCAATCCGTATCGCTGGTGCATGCCGGGATTTTGGCCCGCGCAGCAGCCGCGCCGTTTGCCACCCAAGACAGTGGCTATGACGTCGCACGGCAGGTCGCCGATTGGACAATGATGCCCTTCGCGGCGCATTACGCCAAATACCATGCGCTCTTTTGGGAGCGACTGACCAGTCGCGAGGGCTGGGTGATGGTGCCAACGCTCGTCACGCTGTGGCTGTGTGTGGGGGTGTGCTATCGCACCCGTCCATGGCTGTGGGCAGGGCTGGTGGCGGCGACGTTGGTGCCAATTGGATTGATCAGTATTGCCGTCGACACTGCGCGGATCATGAGTTACACCGTTATCATCGGCTGGTATAGTCTGCTCTGCATCGTCCGCGCGCATCCTGCGGACCAACCGATGCACGTGCCCTGGTGGTTTGTGGGCGGTGCTGTAGTGCTGGTGGGGTGCAATGCGTACATCCAACCCGATTGGCTAGTGCCATACGATGTGCATGCCGTATTGCCGTTGCATCCATGGTTGATTGTATTGCCGGCGCTCGTCCCCATTGCGTGGCACATCGGGGTACAAATACGACCGTTGTCAGCGCGTTGTAATGGTCAGCAGCATGACCCAAATCTGTTTTGACACACAGCCCCGCACACGCTACAATACGCAGACGGAGAAAATCCGCTGTCACGTGTTGACCAAACGGAGTCACGATGTTCGAAAGCCTATCCGATCGTTTACAGGCAGTCTTCAAAAAGCTGGGCGGCAAAGGTCGCTTGAGCGAAGAGGACGTGCGTGAAGCGATGAAGCAAGTGCGGCTTGCACTGCTCGAGGCCGACGTCAACCTCCAAGTCGTGCGCGAGTTTGTGGCCAAGGTGAGTGAGCGGGCAGTGGGCGAGGAAGTTTCGCGCTCGTTGACGCCATCACAACAGGTCATCAAGATTGTCCGTGACGAACTGATTAGTCTGCTCGGCGAAGCCGAGGTCCCACTCGCCGATGCGACATTGCCACCCACGGTGATTATGTTGGTCGGTCTGCAGGGTGCCGGCAAAACCACACACGCCGCCAAATTAGCGTTGCATCTCCGCAAAAAGGGCAAGCGCCCGTTGTTGGTGGCTGCAGACGTCTATCGGCCGGCAGCTATCGCGCAGCTCGAGTCGTTGGGCAAGCAGGTCAACATCCCCGTCTACAGCGAGGGAACGACCGCCAAGCCACCCGAGATTGTGGCCCGTGCACTGGCGCATGCCCGTGCCGAACATTGTAACTACGTCATCATCGACACCGCTGGCCGACTGCAAGTCGACGAAGTGTTGATGACCGAGTTAGCAGATATTGTCACCGTCGCCCAACCACACGAGCGGTTGTTGGTCGTCGACGCCATGATCGGCCAAGAAGCCGTCCGTGTCGCCGAAGAATTCAACAAGCGGGTCGCGTTGAGCGGCATCATCTTCACCAAAATCGACGGCGATGCGCGTGGCGGTGCTGCACTTTCGGTGCGGTCGGTCACGGGTGTCCCGATTAAGTTTTTGGGGACTGGTGAAAAAATCGAAGTGGGCACGCTCGAAGTGTTCCATCCCGAGCGGTTGGTCTCACGGATTCTGGGCATGGGCGATGTGTTGTCGTTGATCGAGCGGGCAGAATCGTCCATCGACAAAGACGAAGCAGCGCGCATGCAAAAGAAGCTCTCCAAGGGCTCATTCGACCTCGAAGATTTCCTCGCTTCGATGCGTCAAATGCAAAAGCTCGGGCCGCTCAACCAAATCCTGGGCATGTTGCCAGGGATGGGGAGCATGGTCAAAGGGGCAGAGCTGGTCAACGAGAAGGAGCTCCGTCGAGTCGAGGCGATTATCTTGTCGATGACGCCCAAAGAACGACGCAATCCTGATATTATCAAGGGTAGTCGCAGAGAACGAGTTGCACGGGGGAGTGGCACGTCTGCCGCGCAGGTGGCAAGCTTGCTCAAAAACTTCCAACAGATGCAACGGATGATGAAGCAATTCAGCGGCAGCTCAAAAGGCGGGCGTATGCCCGACCCCCGCGAGATGATGCGCCGGATGCGCTAACACCACACTTAAGATTCGTGTAGGAGGCAATCGTACCATGGTCACTATTCGTCTACGCCGCACCGGCAAAAAGAAGCAGCCAAGCTATCGTTTGGTCATTGCTGACTCCCGTTCACCACGCGATGGCAAGTTCATCGAAATCGTGGGTCATTACAACCCCGTCCGCGAGCCACAGGAGCTCGAGGTCAAGGCAGATCGTATCCGTCATTGGATGAGCGTCGGCGCACAGCCGTCCGAGACCGTGGTCCGTTTGTTGAAGCGGGTCAACGTCCTCGACGCAGCCGGCAAGCCCACCCCAGTCGCGAGCTAAACGACGATGCGTACGTTGCTTGAATACATGGTGCACAACCTGGTTGAACACCCTGAAGCCGTGCAGATTCGTGAACGAGTCACTCCATACGCGGTGACGTACCGTTTGAGTGTCGGCCCCAACGAAGCCGGCAAAATCATCGGACGTAACGGCCGAGTGGCCAAATCAATCCGCGACATCATGGCCGTGGCAGCAGCCCGCCAAGGCAAGCGCGTTCACATCGACATTGAGTAATTCGGACAACGTGGACCATGCGACACACACGGTGGCACCGGCCAATTGGTCGGTGTCCACTTTGATTTTCTCACTACACTGAGGATACAAGGGAACGGTATGACTGAATCTACACCCCCGCAACCCCAAGAGTTACTGCTCGTCGGGACCGTCGTGAATGTGGTCGGACTGCGTGGCGACGTGCGCATCCACCTCGTCTCGACCCAACCCACACACCTCGCCGCGAGCAAACCAATGCTCTACAGTGCCGATGGCAAGCGCTCGTTCCGCCTGCGCAAACTGATGCACTACAAAAACGATCTCTATACCGCTCAATTGGGTGGGATCGCCACCCGCGAACTCGCCGACGCGTTACGGACCACCGAGCTCTACATCAAAATCACCGACGTCGCACCGCTCGACGCCGATGAATACTTTTTGCATGATTTGCCCGGCATGTCGGTCCAAACGGTCGAAGGGGTCGTTATTGGCACCGTCAGCGATGTTATCTCTACTGGGGCCAGCGACATCATCGTGGTCGCCCGCGAGGGGCTGTCTGATGTCCTCATCCCACTGGTCAAGGCCTTCGTCCAGTCGTACGACGCTGCAGCGCGGACAATCGTGGTAACCCCCATCCCCGGGATGATTACCGAAGAATAACCTCAGAGGAAGCGCGCGCGCCAGGCATCCCGGTCACGGCGCAACGTCGGCGTGCGCCAGACGCGGATGAATCCAGCCGGGTAGCCTATCATTTTGGCAATGTCCCCGACGATGCGGACAACCGGTACCAACACTGCCGCGAGGAACGATTGGGCGAACCGGTGGCCTTCGTGATGACGGCGAATGACGCGCAGCCACGGTGCCCGACAATACCCCATGACACCCACGACAACCAACAGCCATGCCCAACCACCGATGAGCGCCAGACACGCACCGGCCACATAGACCCCATACCGCAACGCGTGCCGGCGCGGCCACAATCCGGCGACTGCATCCCCCCGCGCATAGAAATAATACTGGCGGAACAACTGCCGCAAC
>CANHPK010000153.1 GCA_947462525.1 Roseiflexaceae bacterium
CACTTTGCAATATGCTTCGAAGGCACTACACATTTTGAGCAGACCAATCCACTCTGCGTGTTGCGGGCGGTCACGCCGCCAGCCAGCCTGCAAGGTACTCATATGTGCCTGCAGCACGGTCGCCGTGTTTGACACTCGTTCGACGGCACGTCCAATCTGGATATAATCCCACCCTTCGCCATGACGCATCGTTGCATCAGTGATCCCTTGGAACAGGTGCGACCCGGACTTGATAAATCCATAAAACTGACTCGGCGCAGCACGCCATTGTTGTTGTTGGCACGTTGTCCGTGCTTCGAGATATAAGCGATTGATGTGTTCCCACATTTCTGACGAAATATGCTCACGCACTTGTCGGGCGTTTTCTCGAGCAGCAGTCAAGGTTGCCATAATCGAATCGGCATAGTGTGCATCTGCCGTGACTTGGGCAATCACAGGGAGTGGATCGTGACTTCCTCTGCCTGCGTCATCATAGTGGAGCGCTTCCCAGAGCCGGAGCCAGCGTTGTTGGGCCAAACTCGCATCGACATCAATGAGCTGGTGCAACGTGACATCGAGCAACCGCGCAGTATGCTCGGCGCGTTCTAGGTAACGGCTCATCCAATAGAGCGAATCAGCGACGCGACTCAACATCGCCATAGGATTACTCCTCGTACAAGACCCAGGTATCTTTGCTTCCGCCACCCTGTGATGAGTTCACGACCAATGATCCCCGCTTGAGTGCCACTCTGGTCAATCCGCCAGGGACAATGGTTACGTTCTCCCCATAGAGGATATAGGGCCGGAGGTCAACGTGTCGCGCCTCGAGATGACCATCAATAATGCATGGTGCACGTGATAACTGCAGTGTCGGCTGTGCGATGTATCCGCGCGGGTCAGCAGTAATCCGTGCGGCAAAGTCTGCTCGTTCTGCGGCCGTGCTGTGCGGTCCTATGAGCATCCCGTAGCCACCAGACTCACCGACTGCTTTGACGACGAGCGACGCCAGGTTATCGAGTACATGGGCACGTTGTTTCGCATCGTGCAGCAAGTACGTTTCGACATTGTTCAAAATGGGATCTTGGCCACTGTAATACCGAATCATAGCAGGCACATAAGCGTAGAGCGCTTTGTCATCGGCTATTCCGGTGCCGATTGCATTGGCAATCGCGACGTTCCCTGCGCGGTAGGCATGCATCAATCCCGGTACTCCGAGGATTGTGTCCGGACGGAAAATCAACGGGTCGATGAAATCGTCATCGATGCGACGATAGATCACATCGACGCGTTGCAACCCTTTCGTCGTACGCATCCAGACGATGTTGTTCTGGGTCATCAAATCGCGACCTTCGACCAGATGAATGCCCATCTGCCGCGCCAAATAGGTATGTTCGAAATACGCAGAATTGTAGGACCCAGGTGTCAACAACACAATCGTTGGTTCGTTCGTATGTGGCGCGAGTGCACGCAACGTCGCCAATAATGCTTGGCCATAATGCTCGATGGGGCGTACGTTGTATTGTTCAAACAGCTGAGGAAAAACCCGTTTGCTCATCTGCCGATTCACCAACATGTAGGACACACCACTCGGCACGCGGAGATTATCCTCCAGCACCGCAAACGAGCCGTCTGGCAGACGCACCAAGTCCGAGCCTGTCACATTGATGTACACATCCCGCGGCACACGTACACCGCGCATCTCACGCCGATACTGTCGACAGCTATACACCAAATCGCGCGGCACAATCCCATCGTTGAGGATGTGCTCGTCGTGATAGATGTCATGCAAAAACATGTTGAGTGCCGTGATGCGTTGGGTCAGCCCACGTTCGACGGTGCGCCATTCGGCATCGGTGATAATCCGTGGTACCAAATCAAACGGAAAGATTTTTTCTGTGCCGTCTTCGTGCCCATAGACGGTGAATGTCACACCTTGTGCCAAAAACGTATCGTCTGCCACCCGTTGCCGGTTGGCGAGCTCTTGGGGGTTGACCTGACTCATGCGTCGCAGCAACTCTTGGTATTGCAGACGTGCCTGGCCATCAGGCTGACGCATTTCGTCCCATGCGTGGTCGAGCACATAGTGTTGAAACATTTCTGTGTGTGGCATACGACTATTCTAGACGGTATTCATCCGTATTTCTATAGCATGTGTGCATAATGGAAATCGTGTGTGTTTGGATATTTTGCCACAAGTTTGTTGCCGTATACGAAGTCAAAAACGGATTGCCCATGCTCGATTGTGTCCCGACGCTGGGTTGACGAGCTGCGCGTGCTTCACTATGATGACGTTGTACTGCTATTAGAAAGTTCGTGAGAAAACATGTCGATTACACACACACCAGCAACCGAATCGCGTATTGTGACCGAACGCATGAACGGAGCGCAGAGCTCTGTCGAAGTCATCGAATACACGCAGCTCGCAGGCAGCGACAATCTCGATGTTGCAGCCAAATTGTTCTACGCAAGCCAGGTAGGAATGCGCCTCAAACAAATAAAAATTCAACTCCAAAACGGCGCAGCACAGCTCGAGTCGGGTGTCATGCAATTTATGAAAGGCAACATCGACGCAGATACGACGCTCGGTGGGTTGGGTGGCCTCGCCAAAAAAATGCTGACCAATGCACTCACGCAGGAGACGACCTTCCGTCCTCGCTATCGCGGTGTCGGTGACATCTATTGCGAACCGACGTTCGGTCATTTCATGCTCTTGGCGTTGTCCAACGAAGAAGCAATCATTGACAAAGGCTTGTTCTATGCTAGTGAAGGCACGATCGAAGTCGGTGTTGCCATGCAAAAGAACTTCTCTTCGGCCATGCTTGGTGGTGAAGGGTTATTCCAGACGAAGATTTCTGGCACCGGTTGGGCAGTAATGGCTATCCCAGTGCCTGCGTCAGAGGTTATCCGCTACACCCTCAACAACGAAAAACTGAGTGTCGATGGGACCATCGCGCTGCTCCGCAAAGGCAATATCGAATATCGCGTCGAGAAGTCCAATAAATCGCTCCTCGGTTCGGCCATCAGCGGCGAAGGTTTGCTCCAGACATTCACGGGAACGGGCGAGGTCTGGCTTGCGCCAACGCAATCGTTCTATACGCGCATGCATTCCGAAAGCCTGCAGAATCTCATCCGTACCCCTGGAAGTTCACACAACAAATAAGCACAGACCCTCACCGTGCGATGTACCTGTATGCGAAGCCTGAATGAAAGGACCACGCAATGCCACGTACCCCCAAAAACGCCGCTCCATTTGCATCCATCGAATCATGGCTCGAGGGCTACGGGAGTGACGATGTGACCGCCAAAGAGCACTTTGGTGCCATCCCACCGGAACTCACCAAAAAAATCTCGCGCAAATTGACGTACTCAGGGGCCGAAGCACTGACAACCTGGCAGAATGTCTCGGTACAGCTCAAACTCTATCAAGAGTCATTCGCGTCTGCATCAATGCGTACGGATCCGCGCCAATACTTCGCCAACATTGGGTTCTTTACCACCCTTGCATCATTATTCGAAGACCGTTTAAACTCGCTCTTTTCACATCGGAGCCAACTGACGTTCGGTACGGCATACAACGAAGAGACCGAAGTTCACGCATCTCTCCCGGTCAAAGCAGGTTTTTTGCGTGAATATGGCGACATCTCTGCCGAAGATCGCAGCGCCATCCTCGAGTACAGCAAATGGCGGAACGCCATCGCACACCAAGCGCACTACCACAACGACATCCTCTGCGCAGAACTATTCAGTGCCGTACATGCGCTCTTCCTTGCGATGCAACGCATGCGCAACCGTCAAAAAACCATCCTCAAGAACGAATCCAAGTTGTTTCCCAGTCGAGAGGCGCAACGCACAGCGGTCGTTGCGTTTTGTGACAGCCTGAGTGGCCCAACCACACGGGCATTCCTCCATAGCCATCTGGGTGGTGGCGTCGGCGCGAAAGCACCCTTTCGCCATGGCGAGCCGTTGTATGTGGTACGCACAGCCAAATCGCCCAGAGTGATGCTCTGTGAGGGTCGGCACGTCGCACATATCAACACCTTCTACGCACTCAATGGGAGCCAATGGCAGGTGCCAGTGTTCGAGCAACAAAACACGGTCGTGTATACCGGCGTACATGCGGTGACGCTCCACGTCGTCGGCCGCGATGTAGAGCTGGTCTGCTAGGTTTATGCGAGAAAACACCCCCACGTACAGCGCGTGGGGGTGTTTTCTATGGGCAAAGTGTTTCAGGAAGCGGGTAGGACGAACACGTTGGATGCTTATGGAGCGCCCGTATACGTCGACATCTGTGGATTCGTGATGATGGTTGTGTTGTTTGCCATGACGAACTTCGTTGCGGTAATGACGAATCGTGAGGGCACAAATCCGTATTCACCGAAGAACCCAACGATTTTGGGTGTACTCCGCATGTCAAATGCAAATACCATCCCGTAGTCGATTGCGGGATCTTTGCCGGTCACATAGAGGTATGAGCCACCCGGTGATAGTGCGAGATGATCGATCAGCATCAGTGGCATGCTGATGGCATTGAGTGGGGTACTTGGTACCGTTTGAATCAGCAAATCTGACTCACGCATCGTCAGTCGCGTGACTCCGGTGGCTGTCGCCGCATACAGTTGATGGTTGCGTGTCACTCCGTTGAAGGTGCTATGCAACGCGATGTCGGTGTATCGCAGTGTGCTGGTAAAGCGCGGTTGAACAACGAATGCATTGCCGGTGAACCGCGCGGGGATGATATAGGATCCCGGTGCAAGTTCGGCGTTGTTCCCTATTGCAACAATACGAAATTCACTATTCGCGATGCTGATGAGTTTTGTTGGCGCACTCGGGAGCGCCATTTGTCGCGTGACAAAACGCGGCACATTCGGGTTCGCGACATTGATGACTTCGACCGTGCCATACGGGGCGTGGATGTTGGTAGGATTTGGCTTTGCTGAGCCGATGTACAGATATCGTCCGATCGCTAACAGCGCTGTAGGGTCGCTTGTAGCGATTGTGGTGAAGAATCCCGTCTGTACCGGCGTCCCACTCGAGACATCATACGTATACACACCCAATGTGTTCCATGTCATGCGGCCGATGACATACATCGTGTTGGGTGCTGCGATATTGCGAGTAATCGAAACAAAGTAATTCACCGGCAGCGTCGTTGTGTTGAGCACCGCCATGGTGGTTGCAGATAAACCATACAGATTGGGAGTACCACCCGTGCTTCTGCGGGCTGTATTAATGGTATAGATGGTGGCGTTGTCGAGAGAAATCGA
>CANHPK010000154.1 GCA_947462525.1 Roseiflexaceae bacterium
AACCGATATCACCATGGGCGCAGCCGGTATGCAAACTGCCCTCGTGATGACGGGTGCTACCACGCCAGAAGTGTTGGCCACCTGGGACGGCCACCGTCCTGATGCCGTCTATCCGTCGGTGGTCGAATGTGTGGCTGCCGTGCTGGCACGAGCTGGTCGGTGACGATGGGTTTTTTATTGACATAAAATACTTCTTTTCGTGACCTCATTTGTGGATGAAAAATCTGTTATAAAGATAAGAGTGAGGTATGGTATATCGGAGATGAAATGCGTAGATTGTTGATAGCCGGTTTGATTGTGGTAATTTTGAGTACTTTGGTGGTACAGGGTAGAGCCATGCAAAAGAATACGAGCATCCCCGGGTTGTTCTTCCCCAGTGCTACCCCAACAAAGACGAACACGCCAACCAACACAATGACACCGACGGTGACAATGACTCCGACGCGGACGCAGACGCCTACTGCGAGCAATACTCCCACGAAGACTGTTACTGTGACTCCCAACCCTGTTATGAAAGTATGCGCAATGCAAATGAAGGAGTTGCTTGAACATCACTACTTGATCGGTTTTACTTCTGAAGAAATGACTAAACATTTATACTCACCGAGCGACAAAGAATTTAATGCAAAGAAAGAGCGAATTTCTGTGCTGGTTGATAAGTATGATGAACTGATGAAACCAGGAATAGACGAATGTGTTCCAAGCATGTCAAAATTATATTCGAATGACCGTGGCATTCTGAGCTCTTTGTACCTTATTATCATTTCAGTGAATGCATGGAATTTTCCAATGGTCGACGATGCAATGCGTATCAATGCACAACACAGTTTTGATAATCCGAAAATTTTCCAGGAAGTGATGAGTGATCTTAAGTCCTTGAGGAGGAAGTATCCATCAGTTGAGTGGCCAATTCCGCTTTCTGAGGAATAGTGCCAATATTAGGTTGTATAAAAACATGATTGAACTTTTGCGCATCCCTGTTTTTGGTCACTCTCTGCCGAAACAAAATTGATTGTTTTGGTGCAAGGAGATGTAACTCCGCCCGAGGTTAACTCAAAAGTGCTATTTTTCGATGTGGGAATCGACGGGCGAGGTATACCTCGCCCCTCTGAATTCCCGACCGTCTACTCTCAAAGTCTTCCATCGACACCCTGTCATTTGACGAGTCAAGGGCGTAGTGTTGGATGGATTTGAATGTAGATATACCTTTTGGGAAGAAAGAACGCACCGTCTGTTTGAACGGCTGATTAAAACCTGAAACCTGAAACCTGAAACCTGATATCTTCCGTCTATAATCAAATCAGCATTTTTCCAAGGAGCCACATGGATATCCGCGAACAATACAAAAAAACCGTCGGCGAATACGCCGCGAACTTAGTCGAGTCCAACACTGTTATCGGGTTGGGCACAGGCTCAACGGCCACCTACTTTGTCACGGCGCTGGCCGATCGGTTGCGTGCGGGCACGGTGCACGGGGTAATGGGTGTGCCCACCTCCGAGAAGACCGCCGCGCAAGCCCGCGCCGAAGGCATCCCGTTGACCGATTTGCACTCCCACCCGGTACTGGCGGCTGCCTTCGACGGAGCCGACGAAATCGACCCCCAATTGACGCTCATCAAAGGCCTCGGTGGGGCGTTGTTGCGCGAAAAAATCGTCGCTGCCAGCGCAGGCCAATTCTATGTCTTTGGCGATGCCGCCAAATTAGTCAAAACCCTCGGCGTTGTCACGCCCGTCCCGGTCGAAATCGTCGATTTTGCACGACCGCTCTGCGCACGCCGGCTTGCTGCGCTCGGCGCACGCACGGTCCTTCGACTGCGCAACGGTGCGCCCCAAATCACCGACGAAGGGCATGTCATCCTCGATGCGTTCTTTGACGGCATCAGTGACCCGCGCGCACTCGACCAGGCCATCAAAGACATCCCCGGGGTGGTCGAGACCGGACTATTTGTAGGTATGACGACGGCCGCGCTGGTCGCTGGTCCCGACGGCGTCGTGGTCCACCGCGCCTCGTGAGGTTCTCCACCGCCATGAGTGATGTCATCACCACCCCAAAAATATCCTTCGTGGTTGCTGACCAGGCAATCAACGACCGCCCCTATCGGGTCATCATCGAAAACGACGACGTCACCTCCATGGACTTCGTGGTGATGGTGTTGACCGGGATTTTTGCACTGACGCTCGACGCGGCGGTCCAGGTCATGTTGACCGCCCATCAGCACGGCGAAGCACTGGTCACCGTGTTGCCCTATCAAGAGGCGTCGGACCGCGTCTACGAGGCACACGCATTGGCGCAGAGCAACGGCTACCCGTTACGGTTTTATCTCGAACCCGACGGTTCAGCCGAGTAATTCGGTCAGGATCTCTTTCAATTGCACAACCGCCTGCCCACGATGGCTGATGGCATTTTTTTCGTCCTGCGACAACTCGGCGATAGTACAGCCACGGCTCGGGAGCCAAAAAATCGGGTCGTACCCAAATCCGCCGTTCCCTGCCTCGGACCGCGCAATTGTCCCCTGACACTCCCCCGTGCACACATATTCTCGACCATCGGGCAGAACGACCGCGATGACGCAGGTGAAGGCAGCCGAACGATCCGCAGGGTCGAGCGCATTGACGGTGTCGAGCAACAGCCGGCGTCGCCCTGCATCGTCGAGGTCAGCAGTGCCGTAGCGTGCCGACAAGACCCCCGGCGCGCCATTGAGCGCAGTGACCGAGATCCCCGAATCGTCTGCGATGGTCATTTGGCCGGTTTTGGCGGCGTAACACCGTGCTTTTTGGAGTGCATTGGCGACAAAGGTCGTCCCATCCTCGGGCGCATCTGCACGGATGCCCAGGTCGCGCAACGACAGGCAGTGTAGCCCAGGTATTGCCAGGAGGGTGGCGTATTCGGCACGTTTATGTTCGTTGCCGGTTGCAATTACAATCGTCTGTTGCATCGGAACCTCTACGGGGTGACTCTGGAGACATTGTCCCATATGCAGTCGCCGAAAGCGCGTATATGTGCCGAAAAATGCTACAATCGAACCAATGAGAGCAAGGGAAAGACCATGCAGCCGAATGTATCCTTGTGGCAAATTGTCCGTGGCACGGTGCGGACCATGCGCCCGCATCAGTGGATCAAGAACGTCTTTATTTTTGGGGCGCTGGCATTTTCCGAAGAGCATCTCTGGCGAGATACCGGTTCTATTCTGACCGTCATCGCTGGGTTTTTTATCTTTTGCGCTGCTGCGAGCAGTATCTACCTGCTCAATGATGTGGTCGATGTCGACAAAGATCGGGCCCACCCACGCAAGCGGCACCGCCCCATCGCGGCCGGGATTGTACCGATCCCACTGGCCCAATTCATGGCGTTTGTGATGTTGGTTGTTGCGCTTGTCGGTGCGTGGCTGGTCGACGGTGATCTCGATTTCATGTGGATTATCTTGACCTACTTGGTTGTCCAAGGGGTGTTGTATTCGTACATCCTCAAAAACATCGTCATTTTGGACATTTTCACCATTGCGGCCGGCTTTGTGTTGCGCGCCATTGCAGGTGCACTGGTACTCGATATCGGGATTACGCCATGGTTGCTGCTCTGTATGGGTTTGTTGGCAATCTTCCTCGGGTTGGGCAAGCGCCGTGCCGAGTTGGTTTTGTTGACTGATGGGGCTGCAACGCACCGCAAAATATTGCAAGAATACTCGATAGAGATGATTGATCAGATGCTGTCGATCGTGACAGCTGCGACGATTATTGCGTATACGTTGTTCACATTCACCTCACGCACGATGCCGCTCGAGCCATACCCGGTGATGATGGTGACCGTTCCGATTGTTATTTATGCGATTTTTCGCTATCTGTACTTGATCCATCGCCAAAGTGGCGGGGGTAGCCCAGAGGAACTCGTGCTCAAAGACATCCCCTTGGCTGTGTCGATTCTGACCTGGGGGTTAACGGTATTGGTGTTGCTCATCCGCTTCCGCCCATAGGATGAGAGGGACGGCATGACCACGTTTATCAAGTTCGGCGGTTCGGTCATCACCGACAAACGGATCCCACAGACCCCCGATTTGCCTACCATCCACGCCCTCGCCCGCGCAATTGCAACCGCGCAGCAACAAGCGCCGCAGACGCGGCTCGTCGTGAGTCACGGCAGTGGTTCGTATGGGCATGTGGCAGCCGCCCAATACGGTATCCACCGCGGCCTCGCGCCAGATGCTGATTGGTATGGGTTTGCGGTGACTGCAGGAGCAGCCTTGCGCCTCAATCGGATAGTGGTCGACGCGTTGCTCGATGTCCATGTGCCGGCTTTTTCGCTCCAACCATCGACCACCGTCCAGACCGAAGCAGGCGCAGTTGTCGCCTGGGATACGAGCCACATCGAACGTGCCCTGACGCATCGGCTGACACCCGTCATCCACGGCGACGTCGCCTTTGATCGCAGACAAGGGTGCAGTATTGCATCGACCGAGCTCTTGTTGCAATGGCTCTGTGCGGTCCCCACGCTCGCGCCGACGCGCATCATTCTGGTCGGCGAGTCCGCGGTCTATACCGCGGATCCGCATGCACACCCCGACGCCGTGCGCATCCCCGTGATCCATCGCGACAACATCGACACCGTCATCGGCGGCGCTTCTGGCTCGTACGGCATCGATGTGACCGGCGGAATGGCCAGCAAAATTCGCTTGATGTGGTCGCTTATCACCCAAAATCATGCACTCGACGTCATCTTTATCCGACCCGATCCGTCACTGCTCTGTGACGCCATACGCGGTGTCGCCCTCACCGAGGGCAGTCGCATGACGTGGGAGCCAGAGTAGGTTACGCTCCTGAGAAATCCGGCGAGCGGACCAGGATTTGCGCCAGGACGGCGGCGGTTGGGGGGCAGGGCCCCAATACCGCCGCCGCCGTTCGTCTGTGGCTGTCCAGCCGCCCGCCGGCCCGGTTGTATCGCCCCACGGCATGCCGTTTATAGCCCCACGGCATGCCGTGGGGCTCTGATTGAAAACTCGATTTGACACAGCCATAACCACGTGCTAATATACACCTTGTTGCGAAACACATTCACTCCACCGAGCGAGATGCGCAACACGAAGCGAAGGAACGCAGCCCTGAACAAGGGGCTGATTTTTATCGCCTCAGCACCTTCACAACTGAATCGTGACGACCATATAACACGGAAACCCTGTCAGCGGTGGGGAAAGGCGCTTCGGCGCAGGTTCTACCACTGAATGAAGAGTTTGATCC
>CANHPK010000155.1 GCA_947462525.1 Roseiflexaceae bacterium
ACTCCGTCGCAGGAGGCACTTATACACTGCTCATCCACCCTTGGTACAATCGTTGCATTGTTGATAATCCGAGAGGGAGTACCGCTCCATGCGTTCGTTGTTCACTTTCCGCATCCCGCTCTGGTTTGTAATGCCGCTGCTGGCGGTATTGAGCGTGGCAATGCTGGCCATTGGGTATTATGCCGCGACGCGGTTATCGACCCCCTGCCCGCTGGCAGCCGAAGACTGTCAGAAGCTCAATCGCCTGTATGCCGCCTGGGACCTCATCAAAGAAAACTACGTCGATCCCGAGGCAGCCAACACCGATGCTCTCGTCGACGGTGCAATTACCGGACTCGTCGACAGCCTGGGCGACAAAGGGCATAGCCGCTATATGTCACCCAAAGACGCCGCCCAAGAGCGTGAAGCGCTGGACGGCACCTTCGAAGGCATCGGCGCCTACCTCAGTGAGCGCGAAGGCTACGTGATTATCGCCGCTCCCATCGAGGGTGCACCCGCCGAGAAGGCCGGCGTGTTGCCGGGCGACCGCATCTTGACCGTCGACGGCGTCGACATGAAGAGTGCCACTATCAGCGAATTGCAGTCCAAAGTGCGTGGCCCGAGTGGCACGACGGTGGTGCTTGAGATCCTGCACGAAAGCGGCGAAACCGAGACCATCTCGATTGTCCGGCAGAGCATCGACATCCCCAGTGTGACCTGGAGCATGCTGCCCGGCAACGTGGCACACATCCACCTCAACCAGTTTTCGGCACAGGCCAACGACGACATGCGCACCGCGGTGCGGGCAGCCCAAGCAGGCGGCGCAACGGCGATTATCCTCGACCTGCGAAACAATCCGGGCGGCTACGTCGACCAGCTGATGAGCGTCGCGGGGCAGTTTTTGCCGACCGACAGCACCGTCCTGATCGAAGAGACGCGCGACAAGACGCGTACCCCGTACAACACCGACGACACCCCATTGGTGCCCGATTTGCCCATGGTGGTGCTCATCAACAGCAATAGCGCAAGCGCCGCCGAAATCCTCTCGGCTGCATTGCAATACGCCAAACGGGCCTACCTCATCGGTGAGCCGACCTTCGGTACTGCGACGGTGTTGCGCCCCTTTGACCTGGACGCCGGCGCCCAGATCCGCTTGGGTACCACACAGTGGTTGACACCGAGCGGTGATGTGGTCCGTGGCGTGGGTATCAAACCCGATGAGATTGTTGTGTTGGGAAATTTGTCTGACACCCTCAGCCCCAAACTGGCTGCAGCCCTCAGTGCCGACGAGTTACGCGCGAGCAAAGATACCCAACTGACTGCCGCATACAACCATTTGGTCAAATAGAAAACCCGACGCCGCACGGCGTCGGGCCCCCTGCGATGCGCTGTCCACAGTCCCCTAACGGAACTGTGCCCACAGCGCATCGACGATTACCCCCACAAAAAACAACAGCCCAAACAAGCGCGTATGCACAAATGCATACGGTGCATACCAGAGCGGCCAGACATCGGGTGGGTAATCGGCCGGCGGGGCATCGGGGCGTTCGGTGCCAAACACGCTGATGGCTGCCCACCCCGCTGTTGCCGCCAGAATTACGACCCCCAGCACCGGCGTGACCGTGCCACGGGCAATCAACCAGCCGACGACCAGATACTGCCCCACAATCAACGCCACCGCGACTGCTTTGGCAAGCCGTGGTCCGAGGATGACGGGCAACGTGTAGATTTTGCTGGCACGATCTGCGCCACTTTTGTCGATATGTTTGCCAAAGAGCACCGTCGTGGCCGCCAGTGTCTGCGGGATACTGATGAGCACCGCATCCCACGACCACTGCCCGGTGATGACGTAGTAACCACCGCCGACCATCAATGGCCCCCAAATCACAAACACCGCCACCTCGCCCATGCCGATGTACTTGAGGGGCCAGGTGTAAAAGACAACAAAAGCCGCTCCGGCCAGCAGCAGATACAACGCCAGTTCGCCGCGGAGGTAGACCAGGTACGCGCCTGGGACCAAGGCAATCAGGCCGGTAATGGCGATGTAGACCAGCAACCCTTTTTGGTCGAGCAGGCCATGCACCAACGGCTGCGGGCCGTATTGGGCGCGGAAGTAGTTGTTGTGGTCCACGCCCGAGCGGTAGTCCATCAGGTCGTTAATGAGGTTGTTGGCGGCGTGGGCCATGGTCAGCCCAACAAACAGACAAACCCACAGCAGCCCGTTGAACATCCCGTCGTGCCAGGCCCATACCCCGGCAATCATGGCCGACGTCGCCGTCATGACGAGCACCGCTGCCCGCGAGGCAACCAGCCAGCGTGCGATTACATCGAGTGACAGCCATTCTTCTTTGGACAAGCGTGGGATGGTCCGGAGCGCTTTGCCCCACATAGCGACATTCATATGCACGTCCTTCCGTGTTCGATGCGCCAATAATAGCACAGCAGTGGCGCCATTCAAGGCATTTCCTCATCCCCAGTGCGGACCATCGTGCTACCATACGATTGTGACGAATGCCACAAAAGGACGATGTATGCGGCGACGCTATTGGCGGATCTTGTTGACACAGTTGCACATCGTTATCCATATTTTTGTGTTTGATATCCTGCTGGGCAGATGGTTTCGGGCGAGCACGGCGCGACGTTGGCAGCGGTTGGCGGTGCGGTTCCGCGCGCTCGCCATCGATCTGGGCGGGGTACCCATCAAGATGGGGCAGTTCCTGTCGGTGCGGGTCGACATCCTGCCGCCCGAAGTGACCCAAGAGCTGGCTGGACTGCGCGATGACGTGCCCGCGGTGCCCTACAGCCAGGTCGAACCACTGCTGACCACGGCCTGGGGCAACGACCCGAGCGCAGTGGTGACCTTTGCTGCCACGACGCCGGTGGCGGCTGCCTCGTTGGGGCAGGTCTATCGCGGCACGCGGGTCGACGACGGCCGTCCGGTTGCGGTGAAGGTGCTGCGTCCCAACATCCGTGCCATTATCGAGACAGACCTCGCTGCGGTGCAGATGGTGGTGCGCCTCATCAAAGATTACCCGCTCATCCGCCAGCGCGTCGATATCCAGCGCGTCTACGACGAGTTCGCGGCGGTGCTCCGCGAAGAGCTCGATTATCGCATCGAGGTGCGCAATAACCAGCGCTTGGTAACGGTGTTGGCGCGCGATGCCCGGATCGCGTTGCCGGTGGTGCATGCAGACCTGTCGACCGACAGTGTATTGGTGATGGATTGGATCGACGGCATCGCGCCAGACAATGTGGCGGCGTTGACTGCTGCCGGCATTGACCGCACAGCCGTGGCGCAGATGTTGCTGGACGTTTTTTTCACCCAGTGCTTCGAATACGGCATCTTCCACGCCGACCCCCACCCGGGCAACATGCTGATTGTGCCCACTGGCGAGGGGAACTGGACCTTGCATCTGCTCGATTTGGGGGCGGTGGCGACGGTCCCGCCGGTTTTGCAAAAGCAGCTCCGGCGCGGCATTTTGGCGGTCGCCGGCAACGATGCGCTGGGCACCGTCGAGGCGCTCGACGCCATGGGGATGATTATGGGCGACGCCGACCGCGACGAAATCCGACGGGTGATTGCACGCGTGCTCGACGAGGTGTTTGATCGCAGTATCGCCGAGTACAAGACGATTGATTTCGTCGCGCTGTCGTATGATTTGCGCGGGATTTTTCTCACCCTGCCGTTCCAGTTGCCCCAAGACGTGGTCTATTTGGGTCGGGCACTGAGTTTGTTGACCGGTGTGATTACCATTCTCGACGACCGGACCAACTTCATCACCGCGATGCAACCGATTGCACGGCGCTGGATCAGCCAGAACCAACGTTCGCTGGTCGACAGTGCAGTGCGCATCGGCCGCCAGCTAATCGGGCTCCCGGCTCGGGTCGACCGGGTGTTGGGGATGCTCGAGCAGGGGACGTTGCGGGTCGACATGCGCCGGATGGAACGTCAGTTGCAACGGATGGAGCAACGGGCGGCCCGGAGCGAGCGGATTCTGACGCTTTCATTACTCATTGGCATCGGCTATGTGATTTGGCACTATGTACTGTCGTAAACGGCAGTCGGTGCGTTGACACAGTCCGCGTTGGCGGGTACGATGGCGTGAGTCATCTGTGCGTAGGCAGAGAGGGTTATGAAAAAATTCCGTCTGCTCATCGGCATCGCCATCAGCATTGTCTGTGTCTATATCGCCTTCCAAGGGCTGCATTTCGACGATTTCTTTGATGTGGTGCGTTCGGTCAACTACTGGTGGATTATCCCCGCCGTCGGGGTATACACGATAGCGGTATTCATCCGCACGTGGCGCTGGAAGTCGATGCTCAGGCCGATTGCAGACATTCCGCTGGCCCGGCTGTGGCCGGTTGTGGTCATCGGCTATATGGGCAACAACGTCTACCCGGCCCGCGCCGGCGAGGTGTTGCGCTCGTATGTGTTGCGCAAGCGCGAGGGGATTTCGATGAGTGCGTCTTTGGCCACAGTGGTGCTCGAGCGCCTCTTTGACGGCCTGATTATGCTCGTCTTTGTCTTTGTGACGTTGCCGTTTGCACCGTTGCCACCGATTTATACCCAAATCGTGACGGTGTTCAGTCTGGTCTTTGGACTGGCGCTGGCGTTCTTTTTGTATCTGGCGGCCAATCCGGCGCAGTTCGTGCGCGTGTGGGAGTGGATTGCCCAGCGCTTTTTGCCGGAACGCTTCAAGGCAACCGGCAGTGAATTCGTGCTGCGTTTTGTCAGTGGGTTGCAGTCGCTCAAAAGCCCACGCGAGATGCTGGTTATCTTCGCCTCGTCGGCATTGATTTGGCTGACCGAGACGGGCAAGTACTGGGTGGTAATGCAGGGCTTCCCGTTCCACGTCGACTTCACGGTGCTCATGTTGATGACCGCCGTGGTCAATCTGGCCACCACCCTGCCATCGACGCCGGGCTATGCGGGTACATTTGACGTGCCGGGGATCTTGATTTTGCAGCGCTACGGGGTTGCGCAGGCGATGGCCACCGGCTACACGTTGGTGTTGCATGTGGCGTTGTGGTTGCCCATTACCCTGCTCGGTGCGTACTACATGTTGCGCGACCATCTGAGTTGGGACGATTTCGGCAAAGCCGTCGAAGCCCGTCAGAAAGAGGAATAACGCTATGCATATACTCATTGTCGGCGCTGGCTATGCCGGTCTGACCGCCGCCAAAGATCTGATCGCTGCTGGGCACAAAGTGACCATCTGCGAGGCAGCGG
>CANHPK010000156.1 GCA_947462525.1 Roseiflexaceae bacterium
ATGACTGCCCCGCAATAGATGCACATACGTTCCGTTGTTTGCCAGTTATGCTTGGCCATGCATCAATTCGCCGGGCACCAGCGGGCGATCCACGCTGGAGCACACAAATCTGCCCAGGCAGATTTTCCCGCATTTCTCATTGTGGTAATCAACCACTGTTCAGCCACAGGCACATTTGTACGGATTGGAGCACCATAGTGCTCGATCGTTGCATAGACCCAGCCACTCCATTGGGTTTGGTCTCGCAACGCCGCGGCAACAACCCAGGGAGGTACGTCGTTGGCGAGTATCAGCGAACCACGCGGTACCGAGCAATCGCCGGCGCTTAACAGTTCGGTATAGGTAGTAGTTGGGACGAGCAACAAACGTGCAGGAACGACTTGTTTGGTGCAAGTGACACGAACCGTTACTGGCGTCACAAATCGGAGCAGCACAACGAGGCCGTAGACGGTACAAAGCACAACAAACCAAAATGACAAGAGAGCCCACACACTCGTGGCGAGTGACTGCCGGACCGGGATTGGCCTGCCGCATGACAGACACGAGCGCAAGTTCTTGCGCAGCAACATCCCACAATCAGGGCACGTCAACGCGGGTGCGTTGGCTTGTTTCAACGGGGTGGAGCCGTTTTTCATAGCGTCCAATCCTTCTAGGGTGTGGACTATTGCATCACACGTCACTATCTCCATATTGTGATGCATCACGTCTCAGAATGTGAGAGCGAAAATTACAATTGCATGACGCGGACCCCGTCAAGCAGGGTATAATACGGTAACAGTTTATTTATTCACATACCTCTCACGTACGTGATGCTGGTAGCATGCAGGGATATCGGTGCTATGCGGATTGTTATCTTTGGGGCAGGTGGACGCACGGGCAATCATCTGGTGCGGCTCGCTATTGCACTCGGGCACGATGTGACCGCATTTGTCCGCAAACCGAATAAATTGCCCCTGTCACACGAGCGGATGCGCGTGGTGGTCGGCGACGCGAACGACGAATTTCAAGTCGGCCGTGCGATACAAGGTGCCGAAGCGGTGATTTCGACCATCGCACCTATGCAGACTGCCGCCGAAGAGAACCATGCGCAGATGCTGCGTAACATCATGCACTCGATGGAACGGCACCAAGTGCGGCGGATTGTCGCCCTGAGCGATTCGATCGTCCTCGATCAATCCGGGCTCGCCGGGGTGGTATCGACCGGGATGCGGCGCATCTTGTTGACGCCAACACATGCCCGCTGGTTACGCATCAGCGAACAGTACAGTGCCTGCATGCGCAGTTCTTCGCTCGATTGGACGTTGGTGTGTACCCATCAACTCACTGACGAACCGTTCAATGGTCGGTATAGTGTCGAAACACGCCACAAAAAAACCAACGTCCGCGTTTCTCGCGCGAACGTCGCTGATTTCCTCTTGCGGATTGCCCTCAACGGGAGTCACATCCACGAAATTCCCATCATCGGCAACGCCTAATCCCCCGCCGAATCGAGTAATTTTGCCCGAATCGCCGCAACCTCTTCGTTCGTGACACCGATGCTCTGCATATAGCCGGCTGCATCCGTGTAGGTCGACGCGAGATGTATGAGCAGGGCATTGATGTATTCATGCTTTGCGGCAATGAGATTTTCGAACTGGGCCTTGGGCACAAAAAACGGCCGCACACTCTGGATGTCGGCGCTGATGGCCTGCAAGTTTTGCTGACTCTGGATGTAGTCATCGATGATGTCTGTATCTGACACACCGACGAGATTCAACAGCAGTGCAGACATTATCCCCGTGCGGTCCTTACCGATAAAACAGTGGAGCAATGTGGTCGCAGGTGCATCTGCCAGAATACCCAAAATCGTCCGGATCGGCACGCCGCCTTGATCAAGAATGGTACAGTACCACCCGCCGAGATCACGAAACTGCCGAATCATTCCCATGTAACTCGTTTCGACATACAGAGGAATGTGTTTGAAGTCGACCTGTGGATGCCCTGCAAATCGATTGGGACGCTGTGCAAGCTCGTGTGCGTAGCGCATGTCGATGACCGTTTGCAATCCGCGGTCGATCATGTGTTGGCGTGACCTATCCGAAATACGGTAGGGCGCATCACCGCGCACAAAAACACCGTGCCGTGTCATCTGACCGGTCCGCGTACGGAACCCGCCGAGGTCCCGCACATTGACCATTCCTTCGATGTCAATATCCCGATTGCCCATACGGTCTCTTCACTCTATGTTTTTCGTTTATTCGAGGATGTAGCCGGACATCGCTTCGCGCCCTTCGCCGGGTTGCAACACAAATACATGATGGTCGGCGATGCCCTGAGCGAGCATATTGAAGCCGTCATTCGTGTTCGTCACTGGTTCGACCGCAATATACGGAAATTCTACTGGCATATACACTATAACATTGCGGTAGAGGTGATCCATCCAATGCGTAATGTGTGTGTTGGATGTTGGATATACAAAGCGGATAGGCTTACCGAGGACTCGATTGGTCAAACAGTCGTCCACAAAGACACTGCCCAGTGGCCGCAACTGCTGGTAGTCGAGTCGGGCATCGACCGGCGTCGGTGCACCGACGGGCATGCAATCGACAAGGGGGAACGCATGGGTGCAGGGGATTTCGAGTGACAGGCTATCGGCCGCATTGGTCAGACTACGCATAATGAACGGATGGGTACCAAAACCAGCCGGCATGGGTTGAGTGTCCATGTTGGCCAACCCAATCCGGGTGCTGAAGTTGTTGCGCTCGAGGCGGTACTCGACCCACGCGGTGAACGCAAACGGGAAATTGACTGCGGCGTGTTGACGCGAGTCGAACGTCATGCGGATGTGTGTTTCGTCGGCGGACACAACAGCGAGTGCATACTCACGTACCACCCCATGGATGGCAGTGCCGTCGGGCCAATTTGCGTGCATCAAATAGTCGACGCCTTGGAACGTCATTTTGGCAGACTTTATGCGGTTGGACCAGGGAATGAGCGGGTAACTCGCAGTCTGGAGTGCATTGGTCAGATCGGCTTCGGCAGTCGGGCGAAAAAAATCGTGCCATGCACCTGCACGGTTGACGCGTGCGTATGCAATGGATCCCCCGCTGTGTGGCAAAACGCCGACCTGCCACGAGTCATTTTGTAACGTATGCAGCATGTGACCCCTCCATGAAAACAGCGAGCCACGAAGTGACTCGCTGTCAATCGGCCATGATTAGGCGTCGAGGTCCATACCCTTGAGGGCTTCGATGGAGCTCTTGACGGCGGCGGCGCTGGCGGCAACAAGGGCCTTCTCGTCGGCGTTCAGGTTGAGCTGAATGACCTTTTTGACACCGCCGGCGCCGAGGACACACGGCACACCGAAGTACATGTCGTTGAGGCCGTATTCGCCCTCGAGGTAGCATGCTGCCGGCAGGACGCGGTTCTTGTCGCGGACCACAGCCTCGACCATCTGTACGGTGGCAGCAGCCGGGGCATAGTAGGCCGAGCCAGTCTTGAGCAGGTTGACGATTTCGCCGCCGCCTTTGCGGGCGCGTTCGACGATTTCGTCGAGGCGACCAGCGGGGATGAAGTCGGTTACTGGGATACCACCGATGGTGGTGAAACGTGGCAATGGGACCATTTCGTCACCGTGGCCACCCATCAACATGGCCTGGATGTCTTCGACCGAGACGCCGGTCTCCATTGCAATGAAGGTGCGGTAGCGGGCGGCGTCGAGCACGCCGGCTTGGCCGATGACGCGCTCTTTGGGGAAGCCGCTGACCTGGCGGGCCAGGTAGACCATCGTGTCGAGCGGGTTGTTAACCATAATAATGACGGCCTTGGGCGACAACGGGGCCGCCTTTGAGATGCAGTCACGGGTGATTTTTGCGTTGATTTTGATGAGGTCTTCGCGGGTCATACCCGGTTTGCGGGGAGCACCCGAGGTGACCACAATGACGTCGGAGTTGGCGGTGTCGGCGTAGTCGTTGGTGCCGATGATTTTGAGGTCAAAACCTTCGATCGGGGCAGATTCGGCCAGGTCGAGACCCTTGCCCTGCGGAATACCTTCGGCGATGTCGAGCAATACGACGTCGCCCAGTTCCTTTGAGGCAATCCAATGAGCAGCGGTCGAACCGACGAAACCTGCTCCGATAATCGTAATCTTGGCGCGCATTGCGTTCCTCCCACAAAAATGACGTCTGACGGCATATTTTACCACCCAATGCCGCAAAGTTATCAGGTATCTGTTATGAGCTATCAGATGAGGGTGTGGGGTACGTTCACGCAGCGTCGCAGTGGAACAGAGAACGCAGAGGAAAAAATGAACCATGTACCTCGTATGAATTGGAGTGCGCAAATCCATGTCAACGAGCCACTTGCACTTTTGACTCACAATTGTTCCTGATCTCTGATCTCTGATCTCTGATCTCTGATCTCTGATCTCTGATAACTCTTGCATGATCGTGCTCCTCTTGAACACGCAGATGCTATAATCGTGTTCCTATCAAATTGTCATTTCGATGAGACGGAGGGCGTCATGGAAGAGACCACACACAACGAGCAGTCCGATGCATATCGCGAGCAGATCCGCAAACGCATCAAGCGGCAACACGAGTTCCAACGATACTTGTCGGTTTGGTTCGGCGTGTCGCTCATATTGACGATTATCTGGTGGCTATCGCCTGGGCCACAGTACTTCTGGCCGGTCTGGCCGATGTTCGGGATGGGTATTGGTGCCTTTTTTCAATGGCGTGCGGCATACGGCACCCCACCGCGCGAGATAACCGACGCAGACATCGACGCCGAGATTGACCGCATCAAGAAGAGCAAATAGGCTCACACCATGCCGTGGATTGATGGCACGCCGCAAAAACGGGGACGTCTACGTCCTAGCAAAATCGCAACACATACATTCTCGGCCTCTCCGTGTCTCTGCGTTATCGTGCTCCAAGGGAACGCTCACGCGGAGGCGCAGAGGAACTGAGAACGTACAGCCATGGGGCAGCCACACCCGTACGCCGGGTCGTGCTCCCAGCCTTGCGTTTACATACTCTGCCTCTCTGTGTCTCTGCGTGATCGTGCTCCAAGGGAACGCTCACGCGGAGGCGCAGAGGAATTGAGAACGTACAGCCGTGGGGCAGCCACACCCGTACGCCGGGTCGTGCTCCCAGCCTTGCGTTTACATACTCTGCCTCTCCGTGTCTCTGCGTGATCGTGCTCCTCTGTGGGTATGCAGAGTTGA
>CANHPK010000157.1 GCA_947462525.1 Roseiflexaceae bacterium
AACGACCCACAGACAGCGCCGAGCTGGAGCGATCGGTGCAATGACCAACCGGCCAACATGCCGTAGACCATGCCGGCATTGAACGAATCTCCGGCACCCACCGCGTCGACAAAATCAGTTTTTATCGCGTTCACATGCGCCAACGACGTGCCCTGCTGACCATACGCACCGTCTGCACCGCATTTGATCGCTACCGTCTGTACCTGCTGTGCCAACACGGGTAATGCGCCTGCGACGGTGGATTGGCGACTAATTGCACAGGCTTCGGCATCATTGGGCAAAAACAGGTTGGTATAGGGGAACAGCGCATCGAGGCCAGCCCACACCTCTGCAGGATCCCAGTTGGTGTCGACCGATGTCGTGCCGCCGTTTGCCTGCATCTGTTGGAACATGCCCGGCAATCCCGGTCGCAAGGCGTGTTGCAGGTAGTAACTCCCAATATGCAAGTGGCGGGCAGACGCAACCAACGTAGCCGGGATCATGCGCGAAGCAAGCAGTGGAATGCCCCCTTCGTAGGTCAACATGGCGCGATCCGCGGGCTTTTGGAGAATCACCGTCAATCCACTGCGCACGTTCGGATCGACGATGCAATGCGCCGTATCGACACCTGCTGCGGTGAGCGCATCCATGCAAAACCGACCGATGGTGTCATCGCCACACACACCCACATACGCAACAGAAAGGCCGAGACGCGCAGCGCCACACGCAAAAATAGCAGACGAACCGCCGAGGACGAGTGCCATGTCATCGACGATTTTTTCATGTTGTTGCCAAACGGGCTCGACATCGCCACGCAGAATCAAATCTGCGTTCAGTTCGCCGAGGACAAGCAGGTCGTAGGTGGTCATGGGGCAACTCCACATTGAATTACGACAATTATAATTCTCTTTTCTCTCCAAAGAAAAGAAACGCCCCCTTGTATGGAAATCCATACAAGGGGGAGGTGAATGCTGGGAGACTAATTCTGGAAACCGACATCCGTGCTCACATCGGTACCATCCGTCAGCGACGGATCGTAATCGACCTGACCCAAGATCTTTGACTCGATGAATTCGATGAATGGGGTACCGAACCAGTTGGAGAGTGCGTCAATGGTCCCTTGTGATTCGTTCATGATGAAGTACGCACTTGCCTGTGTGATGCTGTTGTTGCGCATGGTCATCGTACCGGCTGCAGAGCCGTCGACGGTTACACCCACCAACCCACCAGTCAGACGATTGTTCGTCATCGCGACCGAATCAAGCGCAACGTTGTTTGCGATGATAACTGCATTCGGCATGCCGGTCACTTCGTTTGCGCTGATGTTCAGACCATTGAGCGACGCAGGTGCGCTCGCATAGCTGCCATCGTTGCGTGCTGCGATGAACATCCCGAAGCCTGCAGCGGTGTCAGCGCCACGTGACTCGGACATTTGATTCCCTGCAATCGTCAAGCCGGTAAAGGCCTTGTGCTTGAGGTTCATCACCAACGCGCGTGGATTCGTAGCAATACCATTGTTGACAAACGTGTTGCCTTCGATGGTGCCGTTCTGGACCCGCTCCAGGTAGATACCTGCTTGGTTGTTCGCTGTGCCGTTGCCGGTGAAGGAATTGTTGCGCACAACCACATCAGTCAGACTGACCGGGGCGAATGATGCACTGGCATCGCCGCTGTAGATACCGCCACTGATGTTATCGGTGAAGGTTGAGTCTTCGACGACAAGATTCGTCACGACACCCGTGCTGTGTACTTTGAGCCCGACGCCATTGCTGGTGAACGTACTCGCGAGGACCTGCACGTCGTTCGACGTATTGGTTGTGTCGATGCTCAGACCCGTTGCCGTGTTGCCGACGAATGCAACCTGATCAAAAGTCACGTTGTCTGCGTTGTTTTGGATGTTTGCACCGCGGGCGGAACCGGTTACCTGGAGATTGCTGATGCTCAGACGATCCGTCGGGCTGATGCCGTCAGCAGTAATGTTGAAGCCATTGGATCCGTTGCCATTGATGATGGTTTGGGCCATGCCATCGCCGACAATTTTGACCGACTTGGATACGGTGACCGTTCCTTGATAGGTGCCGGCTGCGACATTGACCGTATCGCCGGCAGTTGCTGCATCGATACCACGTTGGAGCGATCCGGAAGTGGTCGTGACATAGATGTTGTTTGGCACCAACCGTACCAACCCGAGCCCAGTGACATCGACCGCATCACCTACTTGGTTTGCCATGGTGAAGAGGTCAGCCCGCACCGTGCGGTCGAGGACTGCGCCTGCGCTCGTCACAAACTGCGCTGCCGTTGCATCGGCACCGCCGGCACCCCAGAGAACCACCGACTTGAGCTTGGTGTCGTTCAGTGCCAGCGTGGTACCGGCAGTGGTATCGGCGATGAGGTCGCCCCACGGTGCCACCACCGTGCGCAGGTCCACATTCTGCAGTTGAATACCTGAGACGTCGCTGTACTTCTGGAAGGACAATGCACCCTTACCGACATGCCCGCTGAATGTTACATCCTCCAAACGGATGGTTCCTGCAGGAGCACTGGCACCTGGTGCATTGGTAAACACCATTGCGTAGCTGTTGGCGTTTGCGCGGCTGCCGTTGCCCGAATTGACTTGGACATTGCGCATCGTGACGTTTCCGCGGAAGGCATAGAACGACAGGTCGTGTTGGTTCACAACCCCGGCCGTGCTGTTGTTGGTGAAGCTGCTATTGGTAATGGTGAAGTTCGTCAGGTTCGGATTCGATGGGCCCGAAGGATTGATCGAAAGCGCACTCGATACGTTGTTGTTCATCGTTGTGCCATCGATGGTCAAGCCGTTCAATCCGCTGACCGCAGATGCAACACGCAGGCCGAAACCGTTGCCTGTGAGGGTAACGTTACGCACCGACATGTCCGTCAATGTCCCACTGCGATAGTGAATTGCTTGCCCTTGGTTGGTAACGGCCACGTCGCTGATTGCGATGTGTGCTGCAGGACTCGTCGGCTGGATTGCGATGCCGTCCGAACCGCCGCTGTAGGCTGAGCCAGTAAGTTTGAAGCCGTTGATGGAGAGTGTATTGGCTGCATCAACGCCGCTCCCGGTAACCGAGATAATCGGGAGACTACCGCTTGCCGCTGTGACAACGGTTCCGGTGTTACTCGACCCTGCACCAACCAGCTTGATTTGCTTGTTGATGACCACATTGGCTTGATATGAACCAGCACCCACGGTGACGACGTCCCCTGCGGCTGCAATGTCGACGCCGCGTTGAATAGAACCGGACTGGGTTGTGACGTATATATTGCCGGCGTTGACACGGACCAAGCCGAGCGCTGCATTGTCACTCTTGTGGGAAATCTTGTCTTCGATGGACAAGTTCTGAGCGACCGTTCCAGTTGCCCCGGTAACCCCCTCGAAGCTCACTGCGGTGGCATCGACGGCGCCGGTATTGTTCACCAGTTTGACATAGCTGCCACTCTGGCCACTCATGGCGGTTGTATTGAGGTTCGTCACGTTGGCAGCGGCATTCGTCAGCACGATACCGTCGGTACCACCCGTCAGGGCGACTCCGGTACCAACCGAGAGTGCAACTGCTGCATGTGCTGTGCTCGCATCACTGTCACGCACATCGATGCCCGTCTGCGTGGCGGCGATGGCTACATCGCTGACCGAGGCATGCGCACCATAGGTTGCGTCAGTGCGATAGCCTTCGTAGTTGTTCAATCCGATACCCGTTTGGACCCCGATGATGTTACCACCGCTGACCTGAGCCGCTGCGGTTGACTTGACGTTCCAGACGGTAATACCGGCTGTTGGCATCCCGATGATTGCACTGCCATCGATGTCGTTGTTGCTAATCGTGGATGGTGCGCTTGCGCCTTGGCTGGCAACCAATATGCCTGTCCAGTAGCCACGTGCCGAGTTTGTCGTGCTCGGTATAGCCGCTTCGTCGCTACTGGTCACAGCCGTGATGTCGTTGTCACGCACGGTCCATGGCGAGTAGTTGTGCAGGTTGTAGAAGATACCCTTGCTGCGGGCTGTGATGCTATTGCCGCTGATGACTTGGTAAGCTGCATCACCGGTATTTGCAGTCTGATAATTGCCGGTCTGGATCCCAATGCGGACGTTCTTGATGGAGTTGTCGCGCACTGCCGTGTAGTTGCTGTTGTACAACAACACACCGATGCCCCAGTTTGCAGAACTCGTTGCGCTCGCCGAGTAGTGACCCAAATCCTTGATGAGATTGTCACGCACCACATGGCCGGTCTTGGCGACATTGCCGCTGACACCATACAGGTTGACCCCCGAAAATGCCAAGTTCGTAATGATGTTGTTGGCAATCGTGGTGCCGCTGACGGAATCTGAACTGCTCGAAATACCCTCGGAGGCATGTTGATCTGCCCCGTTGTATCCCAGTGTGTTGCTCGGCAACGCTGGATTGTCACCGTCCAGTGTGAAGCCGTCGATGGTGACATCGCTTGCCGCCAATGTTACGAGGACGTTATTGTCTGCATCTGCTGTTGCCGGCACGATGATTGCTTCGGGGCCGCGGGATGCCGTTCCCGTAACGCCTGCATTGGGACCGCGCAGGGTGAGTGGCTTGTCAATCGTCAGCGCTTCGGCGTATGTGCCCGGTGCGACGGTGAGGACTGACTGTGCCAGTGTCGTGGCACTCGAAATAGCAGGCTGGATGGCATCGAAGTACCCGGTGACGTCGCCGTTGTTCGTCACGACGACTGCTGCAAGACTGACAGAACTCGATCCTGCGCGGTCTACGAAGCTCTTGACCACGGCGACGGACTGCGTCGCATCGGCTGGCAAGTTCGCCGCTTTGAGGACAAACGTCCCGTTGAACGTGACGTTCTTGGTGATAGGCGCAGTCAAGACGACCGGAACACCGTTTTCTACCACAATGGTGTCGTTCGCAGACGCTCGCGTCAGCGCGCGCTCGAGTGCGCCGTTGAGCGTTGCAGGAGCGAAGAAGCTGCGTGTCGTCACATACAGTGACGCTGCTGACGTCCGTACCAATCCAAGCCCGGTGAAGTCGATGGCATCGACGACTTGATCAGCAATGGAGAAGTTATCTGCCAGGGCACTGCGATTGAGTGCCGTGCCATCGAGTTTGATAAAGCGTGCGCTTGTTGCATCGACACTCCCAGTGCCCCACAACACGATGGACTTCAGTTTTGTGTCGTTGACGACCAATGGACTACCGCCCATGGCTTCGACGACCAAATCACCC
>CANHPK010000158.1 GCA_947462525.1 Roseiflexaceae bacterium
GGTATGCGCTGGGTGAAGTTTTTGGGGGAACGATCACGCGGGGACGCAGAGATACCGTAGGGGCGATACCCCGCTTTGCGGGGCATGACGGCTTCGCCCTGCGATGAAACCCACGAAAAACGGGGCTTTTTGCAAAAAGCCCCGCCCAACAAAAATGACGCAACCGCCGCAGCGATTTCGCACTGTATTGCACACTGTTATACTGGCAGTATTACGGAAACGACTTTTGACGACAAGAATCTTGCGTACTTTCATACGGTGAATCTTTTTTATGCGCGACTGAGGAGACGGGTACATCCTATGAATCAAGCAAACAAAATAGACGCACGTGCCCATACCATCAACGAGTTGCTTGGATCGAATAAATTCGTTGTCGATTACTTCCAGCGTGAATACAGCTGGGAACAGAAACATATCGAACAACTGGTCACAGATTTGTGTACCTCATTCGAAAACGCATATACCCAAGGCGACGCACGTCAGGATGTCGCCAACTATGCGCATTATTATCTTGGGCCGTATGTGGTGAGCACCAAAGGTGCAAAGAAAAGCATTGTGGATGGCCAGCAACGGTTGACTTCATTGACGTTGTTTCTTATCTATCTGTCTCATCGTCAGCAGGATGTAGGACTCAATGAATCAATCGAAAACTTAGTGTATTCCACCCAGTATGGGGCGAAAACATTTAACATCCTAGACGATGTCCTTGCAGGGAACATGCATGGGAACGATAGAGGAATTATCTTCGAGGCGCTTTGGAATAACGAGGCCTATGAAGTAAAAGATTCTGATAGTGCGACGATGCGCAATATGCTTGCTCGGTATGCTGATATTGATGGCAACTTCCCGTTAGAACTTCGGACCCGAGCAATGCTTCCCATGTTTATAGATTGGTTGAGATTCAATGTGCTCTTGGTAGAAATAAATGCCTATTCAGATGAGAGTGCCTACGATATTTTTGAATCGATGAACGACCGTGGTCTCAATCTTACCGCGACAGAGATGCTCAAAGGATATCTTGTTTCGCGTTTTGACGATGTACAAGAACGCGATCATTTAAACCAGGAATGGAAAAAGGCAATCCTCGAGTTGCAGAACTTTGGCAAGGATGAGGATCAGAAATTCTTTCAGGCCTGGCTACGCAGCCAGTTTGCAGAGACGATTCGCCAAAGTAAAGCCGGATCACAGAACGAAGATTTTGAAAAAATCGGCACGAGATTCCACAGTTGGGTGCGCGAAAACCTCAAAAAACTAGGTATTCACCATCAGAACAACACGGAATTCCGTCATCTGATTGACAATATGTTGTTTTACCAAAAAGCATACGTAAAGCTTCTGGAAGCTCAAAAACGAGAAATTAAAGGACTTGAGCATGTGTTTTACCATGCACAATGGCGAGTGGCTGAATCATTGAGTCTGCCATTGATGATTGCTGCATTGCAAATGACCGATTCTGTCACCGTTCAATATCAAAAAATGGACATGGTTGCTCGGTATCTTGAAACGTTTGCGGTGACGCGATCGGTCAATTATCGAAATTTCAGCGCAAGCTCAATTCGTTACACCATGTATTCGCTGGTGAAAGAACTTCGTGGGAAGAATATCGTAGATTTGAAGCGAATCCTTACGGAGCGAGTGCGCGGTGCTGAAGAACAGCTATCCGGAATCACGAAGCATACCTTTGCATTGCATGGGATGAACAAAGTGTTTATCAAGTTTTTGCTTTCCCGAATCTGTGGTTTCATCGATACAGAGTCGGGGCAATCGACGAATTTTTCATCTTATTTTGTTAAAACTGAGGCTAAGCCATTTGAAGTAGAACATATCTGGTCAAATACCTTCGATGAGCATCGTGATGAATTCCAACAACTAACTGATTTTGGCGCGTATCGCAACAAACTCGGAGCACTACTGCTTTTGCCACGCGGGACAAATCAATCATATGGAAACAAGCCGTATGAGGAAAAACTTGAGTTATATGTACTGCAAAATTTACTCGTACAGACACTGCACCCCATAACCTATAAAAACAATCCGAATTTCACCACTATGGTGGCGAAGTATGGACTTCCGTTTCGTTCGCACCAACAGTTCAAAAAGGCAGATATCGATGCACGGCAAGAATTGATGGAACGGATTTGCCAACAGATTTGGATTTGGTAGGAGTGCCGTATCGGTCGTATTCAGAAAAGCCCCGCTCAATAGCGCAAAAATCTGCTACCACACATACCAAGGGCGAGGTACACCTCGCCCGTAGATATAGCTCTGCCCCGCCGCGCCTCTGCGTGCACGCTTCTCTTCAACTTTTCCCACCACCTAACCCCATCGTGACCGACTAAATGATTCTCCGCGTTCTCTCTATCTCTGCGCCTCTGCGTGCACGTCCTACACCAACACCACCTGGACACCATACGTAGCATACCCGCGGAACCCGTCATCGAGCGTGATGATGGGTACGCCGAGATGAAACGCCAAAGCCGCCAGATATGCATCCATCCAGCGCTTGGGGGCAGGCGTGGGATGGGCAGCGAACTGAATCCACGACGCGTACAGCTCCGTCGGCTCGGTCACAACGTGTACATCAGGGTGCGCCCGTAACGCCGCCAGCGACTGTACCACGGCGCTATTACTCAGTGTCCCCGTGCCGTACTGGCGCTGCACGCTCGGTGTGCTCAGCAGGCGCATCAGGCTGATCTGCACGCTGTTGCAGAGCATCAGCGTGCGTTGCGCTGCCAGCGCATCGCGGCTCACCTGGTGGAACGGGTGATTGGGCAGCAGCAGCGCCACCCATACGTTGGTATCAACGAGCATCGTCGTCGTCCTCCGTCAGTGCCTCGTGCTCGAACGCCACAATCTGCGCACGGGTCATGGTGGCAAGCGGTGCGTCGGCGGCTGTGGGGATGACCGGGAATGCAACTGCGTTTCTTTGCGGCTGTTCCTGTCCCGGTGGCGTGGCCAGCCCGGAGGCGATGTACTCGCTCACCAGCTCACGGAGGGTCCGGCCTTGTTGCGCGGCACGGATTTTGACGGCTCTGAGCAGATCATCGGGGAGGTCAATCGTTGTCTTCATGCATGCACCCATATTGCTGTATTGCTGGGAATATGGTAGCACATGAAAGGACAAACCGGGGAACGATCGCGCGGAGAAACCGTAGGGGCGAGGTACACCTCGCCCGTCAATGAATCCCAAACGATCACGCGGTGACGCAGAGATATCCACGAAAAACGGGGCTTTTTGCTAAAAGCCCCGCCCAATAAGGCAAAAATCTGTCATCACTCAAGGCAAGGGCGATACCCCGCTGCGCGGGGCATGACGACCTCGCCCGTAGACCCCCGTCACCATCGCCTGCTGATATTCGCAAAGCCCTGTTGGATGGTGTCGTTGATGACAATAAACGAAACTCTGTGCACTGCATATTTCTGGACTTTGCGCTACAGGTCGTGTGGTATAGTGATTTTGGAGGTGAAAAATGACACAACATCACGAGCGCATCGAGGCAGAAATTCCTGCTGCAACCGCTGATACACTCCGGCACCTAGCATCAATGCAAGGTCAATCGATGGAACAATTCATCGCCGACGTCCTCGAAGCCGTCGCAGGATCGAACATCGACGTATCTCGTACCGCTAGCGTGGTTGCATCGTACACCAAGAGCCATCAGCGATATGCGTCGTTGTACGAGCGTCTTTCGAAATAATGTCGGAGTTTCTTACCGTCGACGACGTGCTCTTTATGCACGACGACCTCATCAATCGGTATGGGGGTTCACACGGTCTGCGATCTCGCGAATTACTCGAAGCTGCGGTGTTTCGGCCACGGACCGGATACTACTCAGACGTGTGCGGCGAGGCTGCCGCTCTTTGGCATAGTCTGTCACAAAACCACCCGTTTATTGATGGCAACAAACGCGTGGCATTCGCAGCGACATATACCTTTCTGGACATAAATGGGCTTTCGCTGCGTGCGGATGCCGACGAAACCTGGATATTTCTTGATGAACTATACGCTACTGGCTCCATGACATACGAACGACTCTATGCATGGCTGCTAAGCCAGACGTCTGCTGAATGAAAACGGGGCTTTTTGCTAAAAGCCCCGCCCAATAAGGTAAAGATCTGTCATCCATCAAGCAAGCGCGATACCCGCTGCGCGGGGCATGACGACTTCGCCCGCATTCCCATGGACCTGCGTCCGTGGGAATAGCGGAGATTCACTGTTCAGGGTCAACGGGTATTGCGATGCCGGAATGAACTTACGAATGCAGGCAAGGGCGAGGTATACCTCGCCCGCTGAAAAATCACAAAGCCCCGCACAAAAGCGCAAACCACCAATCTGATCAAACGGTTTTAAAATCTTCGCGTTCTTTATCTCTCAGCGTCTCTGCGTGACCCGCTTCTCTTCAACATCACCCGCCACCCAACCTGATCAGAGCCGTCTATCGAAAATCTCCGCGTTCTCTCAATCTCCGCCGTCATACCCGCACATCTGTGTGCGGGTACTCTGCGTGATCGTATTCCCGATTCCTTCACCGCAACATGCAACGCCACCGCATTGGGCGGCAACAGACGATAGGTGACGTGCTTCCACCCTGCAGCCTGCAACATGTCGGCCAGCACCGGTGGGTCGGGGAACAATCGCGACGACTCGGGCAGATAGCGATAGGCGACCGGGTCGGCCCCCAACGCCCCCGCCAGCACCGGCATGATGCGTTCGAAGTAGAGTCGATGGCCCCAGCGCACCAGCGCTAGCCGTGGCCGGGCCACCTCGAGGATGGCCAGTTTGCCGCCGGGCTTGGTGATGCGATAGAGCTCGCGGAAGGTGGTATCGATGTCGACCACATTGCGGATCACAAAGCCCGCCGTGATGATGTCAAATGTCGCATCGGCGAACGGAAGCTGCATGGCGTCGCCACAGACAAACGCAGACTGTTCCGTCAGGCGCGCCTGGCCGGCCTGCATCATGGCCAACGTAAAGTCCGTCCCCACCACGTAGCCCTGTGGTGCACTGGCCAACAGCAACGGGATGAACGGCCCAGTGCCGCTGCCGATGTCGAGCATCTGTGCATCGGCCGCAGGTGCCAGCGCGCGCACGGTGATGCGCCGCCACCAGTCGTCGAGGCCGAAGGTCATCAGCTTGTTCATGCGGTCGTAGCCGCCGGCGATGCGGTCGAACATGGCCGCCAC
>CANHPK010000159.1 GCA_947462525.1 Roseiflexaceae bacterium
ACTCTGGTCGAGGCCTGCACAGGCGCGGAGCACGAGTTCGTTGGCATCGCGGTCATACAGGTAGATTGCGCAGACATCCACGCTGCCGACTTCGATGACGGTGTCGACGACCTGGCGCATCGACGTATCGAGATCGAGGGTCGAATTCGCGGCCGCAATAATCCGATGGAGGCCGCGGAGTTCGGCCATGCGACGGAGAAATTCGGATTCGCGCTCGGCATGACGTTGCTCGGCAGACGCCGCACCGTAGGCAATCCAGATGTTGCGTTGGACGTCGGCAAGCGGTAACCCGTAGTGTGCAGCAATTGCGGGCAAGGCAGCGTCCAAGGCCGCGATGTCCCCGTGTTGATCGTACCAGCGGGTGGCGACGAGCCGCATCCCCTCTGCAGGGTCGATGTCGTGTTTGGGTATGAGTTCGACGGGGGTCGTCATGGAGCCTCCGAGTCAACTGCCTGCCAGAGGAGGGCATCTGCCCAAATCCCACGGCCACCAATGGCGTCACGCAGCGGCAACAAGACGCGGGCGCGGGTGTCAAACGTATAGGTACCGAGGTCCACCCATTCGTTCGCCACGGTCTGCAGATTGACGCGTGCCTCACTTGTCCCGTCACGGTGGACGATTTGGTACGCGACCATGTCACTGTCGATGAGCCCACTCAGGGCGTACGGGACATACACCAACAAGCGATAGCGGCCGGGACGCAGGGTATCGACATGCCATTCGGCGACGGCGACAGGCCCAATCGGCCGCGCACGCCAGGTCCGCAGGAGGTCGACGCCCCGTTGCCCTGCCACATACGATGCACTCCCGCCGACACCCGATGGCGTCGATAGGGTCGTCAACCCCGTCACACGAAAATGGTCGGGATCACTACTATCAATCAACACATCGGGCTCGTTGACCGGTCCACACGGAGAAGGGGTATCAGCCCACATCCAGTAGCTTTGTGCGCCCGCAGGATGCTGTTGCCACGGGTCGTCGCCCGTACCACACCAGCCATACGGATCGATGCTGACCCCAGCATATTGGACTCCGAAGTGCAAATGTGGACCTTTGGCGCAGCCCGTTTCTCCAATAATGCCGATTACATCGCCCGACTTGACCGACTGCCCCATCTCAACGGCGATATCCGATAGGTGCCAGTACAGGGTGCGTACATCCGCACCGTGGTCGATGATGACCGCGAGCGTGTCGCAGTTGTCGTCAGCAATACCGGCGAAAATGACGGTCCCATCCGCAGCAGAAAGCGCTTCGTCGGGTGGAGCAGCAGCGTAATCCCAGCCGTCATGTCCGTTGTAGGCAAACGCACTATCGGTCTCGGTATGCCCCCAGTAGGTCGTGATCCCGTCATCTGCACGCCGGGTCAAAAACGGCCCGCCGTGGTCAAAAAACGACGTGACGGGAAAGATAGTCCGGAGCGGGCGCTGTAAACGGATGGTGGGTGGCTCACGTGCGGCGGGCGGTTCGGCAGAAAGTGCCCCAAACAGCCGTTCATACACCGCCTGGAACTGCAATAAGGCTGGTTCGAGACGGCCGTTTTGAATGGTCGGCGCGAGCACACGGGCCAACACGTACTGGGCATCACTGAGCGACGCGGGTGCAGCGGCTTCGGTCCCGTCGGCATAGACCAACGGTGGGCGTTCACGCAGGTCACGCCGTGCATAGAACAGCTCACGCACAGCCCAGCGGATCTGCGCCGAAAAACCAGCGTAGCGGCCGTCTTCGCGGTAGTTGCCGAGTGCCCATTGGTAGCGTTCAGCAGGCAACCCTGGTTGCGTTACCAGGTCATTGTGGTACTCGAGGAGCGCCAAGATGATTTTGGGGCTGACACTGTAGTAGAGGGTTTGACCGAGGATTGCTTTGCCGAATGGTTGTCGGCGACCGGCCACGGTGACCGACACATCTGCCAAATCACCGCCACTGGCGCGGAGGAATTGCTCGATGGGCACTTGTGTGAAGTC
Source organism: Roseiflexaceae bacterium (assembly GCA_947462525.1). GTDB lineage: Bacteria > Chloroflexota > Chloroflexia > Chloroflexales > Roseiflexaceae > UBA965. Next base: position 1,962 of record CANHPK010000159.1, read on the forward strand.
GCGGTCATAGACAAGCTCAGCCATTGCGAGGAAGCGTGGGGCGGGAGTCGGGGTGGTCGGAACGATGGGAATAGTGGTCGGGGCTGGGGTGGATTGCATCGAATCTGCAGTGGGGGCCGTAGTAGGACCGATGGTCTCAACCAGGGCCGGGGATGTTTGTGTGTACGTCTGACGGACGATCCAGGCTACTCCCCCTCCGACGAGGAGTATGGTCACGATAACGCCAATCACCCATCGGGGGAATGCTGGCGGTGCAGGAGGGGGAGCAGCACGCATGTTTAGTTTTCGCTAATCGTAATAGTCTGCATGGCTTCGCCAGGGGTGGCGGCTGTTTCGGGGTCGCGCAGGGGGATACCGTTGACGATATCCTGGCCACTGATGACTTCGCCGAAAATCGTGTATTGGCCGTCCAAGAAGGTTGCCGGAGCGGTGGTGATGAAGAACTGTGAACCATTGCCGTTGATGTCATTGCCGGGTCGTGCCATTGCCAAATAGCCGGGTTTGTCGAACGAAATCGATGGACTAAATTCGGCCTTCACGGTATACCCGGCGCCACCCATACCGGTACCGGTCGGGTCGCCGCCTTGGGCCATGAAGTCTTGGATGACGCGATGGAACGTCACGCCGTCGTAGAAGCCTTCTTTGGACAAGAAGACAAACGAATTGACGGTCTCGGGTGCCAAATCAGGCCGCAATTTGACGACGATGTCGCCACGTGGAGTTTTGATGGTGGCAGTGTAGTTCTTGGTGGCGTCGATGGTCATCGGCGGGGCAGCGGCATACTGCTTTGCGTCAGTTGCTGGCTCCGCTGCCGGTGCTTCCGCAGTGGGCATGGGCTCGGGGGTGATGTCCATCGTGACCGCACCAGGATCGGTAGCGGTAGGAACGCTGCCGAGGTTGAGTGCAACCAACACGAGGACAGCGACAACGAGGGCAGCGGCGATGACAGCGGGGGTGTTGCGCTGGCCAATAGACGTTCGTGGCTTGGGTTTCTGCGACACGCGATACCTACCTGACTAAAACGATTTTTTGTATTATACCCGATGGAGTTTCGATCCTGTGCCTTCTTGCGTGAGAGCTCTTATAATGGAGTGAATACAGCGAACCGGAAAGACGGATTATGGACGAGCAGTCACAAACGCGCAGTCGCAAACTCGATCATGTGCGGATCGTCCTCGACGAAAACGTCGCAGCCAAGGGCATTGGTACGGGCTTTGCTGCATGGCGGATGCCACACGAGGCACTGCCCGATCTCGATATGACGCAGATAGACCTGAGCACGTCGTTCCTCGGCAAGCGCCTCCGTGCTCCCTTGCTGATTAGCTCGATGACGGGCGGCGCCTCGGATGTGGAAGTCATCAACACCGTATTGGCCGAAGCTGCGCAACACCTTGGGTTGGCCATGGGTGTCGGGTCACAACGCGCCGCAATCGGTGATACAGCTTTGGCCGCGTCGTACCGCGTGCGCCATATTGCACCGGACATCGCGTTATTTGCCAATCTCGGGGCGGTGCAACTCAATTACGGGTATGGGGTCGACGAATGTCTGCGGGCGGTCGACATGATTGGCGCAGATGCGTTGATTCTGCATCTCAACCCGCTCCAAGAAGCCGTCCAGCCCGAGGGCAATACCGACTTTCGCGGGTTACTCCCCAAAATAGGTGCAGTCTGCCGTGCTCTGCCGGTCCCCGTGATTGTCAAAGAAGTCGGCAATGGAATCAGCGCAGCCACGGCCAGACGGTTAGCCGACGTCGGCGTCGCTGCCATCGATGTGGCAGGGGCTGGTGGCACAAGTTGGTCTGAAGTCGAACGATTCAGGCATGACAGCGCCGCTCGCAGTGCCCGTACCGCGGGCGCATTTGCCGATTGGGGGATCCCCACCAGCACCGCAATCCGCCAGGTACGCGGCGCATTGCCACACATTCCGCTGATTGGGTCAGGTGGTGTCCGGAGCGGGAGCGATGTAGCCAAAGCGATAGCCCTTGGTGCCGATCTGGTCGGCACTGCCAAGCCAGCGTTGATTGCTGCAGTCGACAGCCGCGGGGTGACACAAGTCATTGCAGAGCTGCAGGGGTTCCTCGATGAACTACGGGTAGCGATGTTTTGTAGTGGCTGTGGCGACCTCGCTGCCTTGCGGCGCATCACGATGGAACGAACAGACCACGATGCCTAAGTACCCACCCGGAACGCACCGCCTAGCCGATGTCGTCCAAACTGTTTGCCACGAGGGCCTTGCACCCACGCCACGCGCGGTGTTTGTCATCGACAAATCGACCCGTGACCGGATTGTGTTGCTCGACCCCACACTCGCACCGTGCTTCCGCCGCTATATTGGGAGCGAAGACATCCACCGCTACGCCTGCGCACAGAGCAACAAATTCTTGTTGACTCTGCCCGCCGGATGGACGGTAGCGACATGCAACACACCCGTGGCGGGGGTAGATGCCTGGCACGCCATCGCAGACAAGTACCCAGCGCTGGCCCGGCATTTGGCGTTGCATGTCGCCGATCGCCCCAAAAGCAACACCCACTGGTGGGAGCTCGATGCAGGCGTTGTGGTGCCGCCCCGTGACCGTGCGGTGCTCACCATGGAGTGGCAGCGCACGATTCTGTGGGTGGCCCGCATGCCCACGGGGTATGTGTCTGCATCGGCATGGATTGACTGCGATGCAGATTGGCTCCTCGGGTACCTCAACAGCATCCCCGTACAACGCCACATCCAGGCTGCACGACAGGCGAATCCACGCTGGACAGTCTGTGACATCGTTGATCTACCCGTCCCCGAGGTGTTGGTGACCGACGCCGATATGCGCGCGCTTTCGGAGCAAAACTACCACCTCCATGCGCAGCGACTGCACCTCGTCCAAGACGGATTACTCGCGCTCACACGGGCATTTGCTCCCCTCGGTGCGCTGCCGACGCCTGCGTTGGAGCGGTGGATAGAACTCGATTTTGCGGGACTCTGCAAGGCAGTATCGAAAGCCTTCAAAAATGATATCCCCTCACGCGTCCAACCCGAATGGCAACAGTGGCTTGAACTCAACCGCCAAGCCTACAGCGACGTGAGTCAGCAAATCAGCTTCGTCGATGGGGCACTCACCAAAGAAGTCAGCCAACAACTCCCATTGCCGCAGGGATAGTGGATGGAAATCGAACAACTCACGCTGCGAAATTTCCGGAATTACCTCCGCCTCGACCT
>CANHPK010000160.1 GCA_947462525.1 Roseiflexaceae bacterium
GCACGTTCAATCAGGTCGGTATCGACCACTGCCGGTTGCAGCTCATCTGCAACCTGTACATCCACGCTGTAGTGCATTAGACGTGTCCTTGTGGCACCACGACGGGATCGGCGGTGCGCTTCTCTTTGGGCGAATAGTCAATCCGCGGATGATAAATGCCCTTGAGAGTTTTGACAAACGCCTCGTGGACACGCTTTAGCTCTGCAATCGTAATAGGGGTATCGGCCAATTGACCGCTGGCCAATCGGTCTTCGATGATCGAAGCAATCACGGCATCGAACTGGTAGCCGGTGCCATCACTCGCCGAGACGAGTGCACCGCTCTGGATTTTGGATCGTACCGTCGCTTCGACACTATCTGCCAGCATCAACAACGCATGTTCACGCGTGTAGGGGATCGGTCCGGGGTACGTGTATTCCGCCTCGTCGTAGGCAATCCCTGCAGCAACCGCTTTGTTGACAAACGCACGCACCTGCGAGGTACCGTGATGCGTGCGGATAAATGCAGTAATGACCTCGGGGAGTCCGGCTGCATTCGCCATCACAATGCCATCACGCACATGATCGATGATGATCCGTGCACTCTCGTTGGGGTGTAGTGTATCGTGCAAATTGACGCCATCGTTTTGGTTATCTACGAAAAAATACGGGCGCTTGAGTTTGCCGATATCGTGGAAGTACGACGCAACCCGCAACAATAAGCCATCAGCACCAATCGCCTCGGCCGCACTCTCTGCAAGATTACCGACTGCAATGCTGTGCGCGTATGTCCCCGGTGCCTCGCGCATCAACCGACGAACCAACGGCTCGGCAGGGTGTGCCAGCTCGAGCAACATCAATGGCGTAAGAATCCCAGCCATCCGACCAACCACATTGTAGAGGCCGAGCGCCAGCAACGCCGAAAGCATTGATCCACACGCGCTATACAACAACAGTGGTGCCAAGTCGTTCCACTCGATGGTGACGGCAGTCAACAAGGTAACGCCAATCAGCACCACTGCACTCGCCGCAGCGGCACCCAAACCTGCGACCACAAACACACGTGACCGCGTAACATTGCGGATCAACATGCCTGCAACCAGTGCCCCCACCAACGGTGGCAGACTGTAGACCACGGATCCGTTGGCAATTACCAAGACCATGAGTGCCACATTCATCGTGATGAGATTCGCGGTGCGTATGCCAAATAACGCACTGAAAATCATCATCATCATGACAATCGGCGTCGCCAAGATGTATCCTGCGTTCAACCAGGCCAACATACGCGTGCAGACAACCACTGCGATAACCAAAATTGTCACCGCGAAGAGTTCACGAGGCTTACGCCCAGTACGCTTTTCGTTGCGCCAGAGGGTATACGACAACAACAAAGCCAGCCCGATGGCAAGCAGAATCTGTCCCGCGACTTGATTCCAATTGGTGCTACTTTCAAGTAGGCCTGACATGAGCAGCTTTTCGTATTGCACCGCATCCAAGATATCGCCTTTGCTCACAATCGTCTGGCCCATCTGCAAACTACTCATTTGCAACGGGGTCTCGGCACGGGCTTTTTGGCGGGCAGCAGTGGTAGCTACTTGATCGATGGAAACGTTGATTTTGAGGAACGGTGTCACAAATCGGGCAATCAACGCCTGCATCGCATCGTCAGTACTTGTCAATGCGCCAATCTGTGCATCAATGGCGAGGGGTACAATTTCGCGGGTGAGTCGCTCAGCAGTCTGTGAATCAATCCGCTGCGACACTGCACGCACGGCATCGTCGTACACGGCCAAGATCACCCGCGACAACGCATCCCACTCACGGTCTTTCAGCTTCATGATTTGGCGGGCCGTGTCGGTCGGCACCAGCGCAACATCCAGCCCATCGTCTAGTGCATCGATTTGTTGTGCCCGGGCAGCGTACTCACGGCCGTTTGCCCGAATAGTTGCGATTTCTGCGAGGATTGCTGCCAAGTCTTTGCGTGCGTCGTCCAAGAGGGTTTCGTTGACGACCACAACCTCCAGCGCGGGCGAGCTGGCTGCGGCATCACGGACCTGGTCTGTCAAGAGTGTGCTCGTGTAGGTGATGGTACGCGGCGCATAGATCGTCATGCTGCTCGGCTCGCCGATCACGATGCCCTGCACATTCCCTGGTTGGAACGCCAAAACCACCCAATAACAAAGCATCACGCTCACACTCACCAGCCAAAACCAGTGCGGTGCGAGCCTGTCAATAATGCTCCGAATACGGGTGGTATAGCTACTCATGCGCCGAGTGTTTCGCGTACGAGTTGATTCAGCACGCGACCTTCGGCGAGTCCTTTGTAGCGCTGCATGACGACAGGCATAGCTTTGTTCATATCGGCCACACCCGTCGCGCCGATTTCAGCCAGCAACGCCACGATCTGCGGGCGGAGCTCGTCGGCGCTCATCATCTTGGGCAAATACTGCTCCAAAATGACTGCCTCGGCCTCTTCGGTAGCAACCAAATCCATGCGATTCCCTTTGCGGAACATCTCTGCTGCTTCGCGGCGGCGTTTGACTTCCTTGGCGACAATGTCTTGGACCTGTACGTCGCTGAGCACAACGGCTTGTGCCGCTGCCTCGGCTGCTGCCATGTTGGCCTCGCCGCCTGCTGCGTCATAGGCCTGCTTGACCTGGTTCGACAGCGACGACTTGATCGCACTCATGGCCATCCGCAAGACGTTGACGCGCACGCTGTCGCGTGCCTTCATTGCTTCCTTCATATCGATTTGGAACTGGTCATACAAATTAGCCATTGACTACTCCTATACCGTGACGTGACGCGGTCGGACACGTTGTTGTTCTGCCATAATAATAGCCCGGATTTGCTGTACTGCGTCGTCGAGGCGTTCTTCGTGATTGAACACCACATAATCAAACGCCGTTACCTGCGCCATTTCGCGCTCTGCGTGGTGCATGCGCCGTGCAAACTGTTCCGGTGATTCGGTACCCCGACCGGCCAACCGTGCCTTGAGTTCGTCCATGCTACCCGGCGCCAGAAAGACTTGCACAGCCCCCGGTATGAGTCCTTTGAGGGTGGCCGCTCCCTGCACATCGATCCGCATAATCACATTGCGCTGCGAATCCAACCCCGCCCGGATGCTCTGCTTGGGGATGCCCTTGTAATGTCCGTATACTTCAGCCCATTCAACCAGTTCTTGCTGTTCAATGAGCGATTCGAAGCCGGCTTTGTCATAAAAAAAGTAATCCACGCCATGCTGCTCATTGGGCCGTGGCGGGCGACTCGTCGCCGTGACCACGAAGTGGAAGGCCTCGTCGAGCTCGCGTAGGCGCAGGAGCAACGCATCTTTGCCTACTCCCGATGGCCCCGAAATAACCACCATCAACGGGTACGCCTGTCCACCCTGCAACAGCGGATTGAGGTCGTTTTCGATCATCATGTACCAGCCCTCTCCGACTGCGTTCCCCGTCGCGCCCCATGCGGGGTATACTAGCGCTATGACCATAGACACACTCGCCGTCACCGCAGTATGTGGCGAACTCCGCGCCTATATCGGCGCCAAAATCCAAGACACCGTGGTCGCGTCACCGCAGAGCATTGCGCTCGAACTCTATCATGAGCGCCGGCGCGTGTGGTTGCTGCTCTCGGCGCATCCAAAATTGGCCCGCATCGCCATCCATCCCAAAAAAATCCCTCGTGGGGTTGAGCTCGCCACGCCGTTCTTGTTGTTGATGCGCAAATACCTCGAAGGTGGGCGTATCAGCGCTGTCGAACAACCCGCGCTCGAACGCATCATAATCATTAGTATAGTCAAACCGACCGAACCACGCAACACCGACGAAGACGCCCCACCGCCCGATCCGAGCATCCCCGTGAGCTACACCACGGTGCGTTTGATAATCGAACTCATGGATCAGCGCAGCAACATATTCATGGTCGATGCAAACGACATCGTGATGGAGTGCGTCAAACACGTCAACTCCCAGATGAGCCGCCGCGTCGCCCTACCCCAGCACCCATACGTCATCCCGCCCATCCCGAGCAAAGCCGATCCGCGTGACGGCGACGCCACACCCCTTGTCGCCGCTCTGACCAGCGAGCACGACCTCGCCAAGGCAATTGTCGCCACATACCGTGGCGTCTCGCCCCAACTCGCCCGCGAGGCGGCATTTCGCGCAGACAACGATCCCATCGCAGCGGTGCGGGAACTCCATACGCTGTTCACTGCACTGCCCGCTCCGTGCATCATCTGCGATGAGCACGACCAACCCATCGCATTTGCAGCCTACCCGTTGACACACCGTCCCGGAGCAGTCCCATGTGCGTCCATCAACGACGCCATCATGGCCTATGCGTTCGTCCACGAATCACTCGGCGATTACCAGCGCCGCCGCGATATTCTGCGCATCCGGATCGGCGACCATCGCGATCGCATCGCCCGTGTCCTCGCCAACATGACCCAAGAGATGACCCGGGCCGAACGCATGGAGCTATTGCGTTGGGAAGGCCAGATGATCTACGCCTACATGCACACCATCACCCCGCACATGACCGAGTTGGTCATCGATGGCCAGGTCATCACCCTCGAACCGCGCGTCCCACCTTCGCAACAGGCCCAGGATCGCTTCAAGATCTACGACAAGGCCAAAGCCGCCCTGGCAGGCCTACCGGAGCGCATCCAAAAGACCACCGAAGAACTCCAAGGCATCGACGAGACCTTGGCTTTTCTCGCCATGGCTGACTCGTTCGACGCTATCGAATCCGTCGCCCGCGACGCACTCAGCCTCGGTTGGCTCAAATCCAGTGACATCCCACGCCAAGCGCGCGTCAAACCACAACCCCCGTTGCGCTTCGCTATCGACGCGGCTACCAGCATCTATGTCGGTCGCAATGCCTTCCAAAACCAACATGTCACCTTTACCATTGGCGAATCGCACGACACCTGGCTCCACGCACGCGGCATCCCGGGCGGCCACGTCATCATCAAATCCGGCGGTCGACCCGTGGATCCGGCGGTGCTTCGTCGCGCCGCAGCCCTGGCCGCGTACTACAGCAGCGCCCGCGACGAGGCTGCCGTCGACATCGATGTCTGTCGCCGCACCGGGGTGCGCCGCATCAAAGGCGGTCCGCCGGGGTTGGTGAGTTATCACGCCGAGTCGACCATCCGC
>CANHPK010000161.1 GCA_947462525.1 Roseiflexaceae bacterium
ACTCGACGCACCGCTTCCGCTGACATTCATGAACATGCGCGAAGCCGCCAAGCGCGACGACGCCACAGTACTGGACATTATCATGACCCGCATGCACACGCAGAACGGGGAAGACGCATGACTGCACGCAAATTCATCGGCCAACTGCGCTACAACCTCAACGACATCCCCGGCGAATACCGCACACTCGCGATGCACGACGAGCGGATTGCGGGGATTTTGCTCAATCAGGGCGAATACCGGCATGCGACGTATTTCCTCGTTCAGTCGATGGAAAAACACGTACGCGCCACCATTTATACCCGCGTCGATCCAAACAATGCCTACTACCGAGAACGGACACGGACACACGACGTCGACGCGTTATTGACTTTTCTGCTCGAGATTATCGACGTCGACGACACGGTGCGTGCAACGATTCAGCAACAACTCGATTCACATGTATTAGCCGAGACGCGCTTCGGTACGCTCCACAACGATTTGCGCTATCTCAAGTATTCGGATCGACATCAATCCTATTCGATGCTCACTGTTGACATGCATGATGCCCTCCATGCACGTGAACGACTCCAAGTTTTGAAGCGCTTCCTCGGCGATATGACTCGCCTTTAGCACCCGCTGGGGGATCCATGGCTGCGACGCTCGACACCATCTATGCTATCGCCTACGCAAACGACACTGCGCATCAGTACGAGTTTCGTGGGTTGTTGACCGAGCTCATGGCAGGCAAATCGTGCATTTCGATTCACCCACTGCTTTCACATCGACGCTTGTTGTTCGTGCTGGCTGCAGCGCAGAGTTCGATTACAACCGGCAAAATCGGCGTGCTTTTTACCAGTGCGGACGGTCCATCGCTCCTCGCGTCGACGCTCGCAGCACGTATGGGTTTGCACATCCACACGATTCGAACGTCGGCCGAACTGCGTGCACCTACGCTCGCCCATGATCTGGATGCACGCGCCTGCCAGCTGTTGGTCGTTCCGGTGCACGCCATTGACGCCACATCGCTCGCTGCCATGGCACTCCAGCTTGCTGGTCGCATCGGCTGGCTCGGCATCAGCGAGGCGCAAACCATCAATCAACACAGCACACACTATGAACCACGCTACGAGTACGTCGTGGCAGCCCGCAAAAAGCATTGGCCTACCACGCCAGTCCTGATGTCTGCAGCCGCAATGACACTCGCAGAGTATCATGCGCTCCATGCGAAAATCCCGGCCGCCTGTGCCGAATCGATGCCGCTCCGTGACCTCGTGCAGCAGTTTGCAGTAATTGACTCCACAGAATATACAGTCCGCCTTGCCAGGCTGGTCAAAATACTTTCGCAGACACCAACCAAGAGCGTTGTTTTCTGTGCGAGCGACCACGACGCAGCTAGGATGCAACGCTGGTTGACCCAAAATGCAATCAACGCAGTAATACTCCCTGTGTTACCGGACAACGACGAACAACTCGTGTTCAATCAACAGCTCACCCAAGGAGGCCACCGCTGTGTCGTGGCATCAGGACCACTGCCGGATTGGGTCGATACACACGGGTACACCACCGTCATTCACTTTGACCCGCCCGAACGCCTCACGACGTATATGGACGAACTTTCTTCTGTAGGTGGGATCGACGCAAACGTCAGCGCATATATACGGATGACCCCTCGTGAACGCCTCACAGTCCACGCGGATGCGATTGAAGCACTAACCACAGACCACTTGCACCACATCATCCAATACCTCCAGAAAAATCCACAAGGCGTCTCGTCGATCAACATTCTCAACAACGTCATGCTGAGCGATCACACAATCCAAAGTGGTCTGGCACATCTGCTCGTCCAGGGGTGTGTTAGTAGTCCTTCGACCTCACGCTACGCCCTTGGTCCACAGCGTTGGGATGCCGCCCGTCACGGGATTATCCTACCCACCATGGCGATGCTCGACAGCGTGCTCTTGAGCGATTGTATCTCCCCCGGGCAGTGCATCGGTCAGTCCCTCGGGCAAGCCCTTGGCGACAACCAAAGCGCGGTCTGCGGCGTATGTACGGTGTGCACTGGAGTCGATGATGACGCGCCACTCGAACAAAACATCCTGGTAAGTGCAAATTCTTTCGTCAAAAAAGACTTCGTCGCCATTACCCCAAAAACACACTGGCCCGCAGGTGCAGTAATCAGCCAGAGCAACAGCATCCCCAATGAATATCGCGCCGCCGAAGGCAAAGCATTGTGTATCTACGACGATCCCGTCTTTGGGAAGCTCGTGCGCACCAGACCAGATGAAATCCATGACGAGCTCATTGAGGCGAGTGTGTCGATTCTGCGACGCTGGCTGCAACAACGTGCCCTCGATCAAAAAGTCATCACAACCATCCCCGCCCGCCCGCACAAAGCACATATGCTCGCGGCATATGCACAGGCAATTGCGAGCGAATTGGGCATACCGTACATCCCACTGATTGTCGCCAAGCCCACACTCAGTGAGCAGTCTCGGATGACCAATCAACTCTTGCGCGCAGCCAACACCTACACCGGCTACGAGATCCGAGACGAATGTCATGGCAAGCAGATAATCTTGTTCGACGACTACGTCGACTCCGGCTGGTCGATGACCACGGCAGCGTTTTTGTTACAAAAAAAGGGTTCTGGGACAGTTCATCCCTTTGCGTTTGCACTCAAAGGGAGGCGAGGAACCGGCGTGCACTAACCCGCTAACATTGCGGCGAGCGCTGATTTACAACACAATTGCGCAACGACCCTCAAGGGCGAGGTACACCTCGCCCGCTTTTTCCAGCCTCGCCCGCTTTTCACCCGACCTCGCCCGCCATTGTGTGGATATGCATCTACGGGCGACGTACCCCGCTTCGCGGGGCATGACGACGTCACCCCTGGTTGCCCGCGGTCATGCAACGACCCTCAAGGGCGAGGTACACCTCGCCCGCTTTTCACCCGACCTCGCCCGCTATTGTATAGAATTGCATCTACGGGCGATGTACCCCGCTTCGCGGGGCATGACGACGTCGCCCCTGATTGACCGCGGTCGTCCAATGCCCCAAAGGGCGAGGTACACCTCGCCCGCTTTTTCCAGCCTCGCCCTTGTTTATTGACATCGCCCGCAACACTCCCCCACCCCCAATCACCAATCTTCGCCGTCGTCTGATTCATCGTCTGGGTTATCGTCCGTGTACGGTTCTTCCCACTCTTCCTGCTCCTGCCAACCCCCGTCATCCTCGGTGACCGACAGATCATCCTCGCGGGCGAGGGCGTACGCCCAGGCGGGGTCATCTTCTGCCAGTTCTGCGAGGTCGTCGTCATACTCGTCCACATCACCACAGCCGCACGTTCGACACATGACATCCTCCTCATCGTGTCAACCAGTATACGGCCGCACGCATGTGTACGTACACATGTAAACGCGCACAAAAACGCCCCTCTGTGCCGCGGCACAGAGGGGCAGACGCTACCGTGTGTTATGGTGCGCTCCGGATCACGTCTTCGACGGGGTAATCAAAGACTTGCGACGAAAACCGAAAAATACTATCCGTCGTTGCACTCACGTACCCGACATCGTCGACCAAGAAGTGGCTCGTCAACGTGCCATTGGTCACCGTTTTAATTTCGAGCGGCACACTCGACCCGCGCAAAGCGGTAACGTTAATCGAAAACGGTACATACCCAAGGGTGGAATTCGTCGCATAACACTGCGGGATGGTTGCCACCAGCACACTATTGAGCTTCACCGTTGTCACATCGTTGCCGCACACCGTCTCGGGGGAATAACTGTACGTGTGCAGGCGCAGGTACGTCGCTTCTGCGGGGATAGTCAGGGTCGTCGCCAAAATCGACGTTTCGTTGTTTAAACCACCTAGCCACGCAAAGTATGTCCCATGACGCGGCAAAAACCGCGAAAACGCCGTACTAATGAGGCCAATAGAAGGCGTGCTCGAGCTTGAATCCGTCCATGCCGTCTGCGCGTAGCCCGTCTCGAACCCGCCGTTGGTCACACTCGTCGACCAGGCCGGCAAAGCCGTTGCCGTCATCGTCACACTCGCGGTCAGTGTCGGACTGGGTGTCTCGGACGGTGTTGCAGTCTCTGACGGGGTCAGCGTCGCTGTCCGGGTCGGGGTGATTGTTTTGGTGGCAGTCCGTGTCCGTGTCCGCGTCTTGGATGCCGTGTGGCGCGGATTGCGGGTCATGGTGCGTGTCGCCGTCCGCGTCCGCGTCATGGTGCGCGATTTGGTGACACTGGCAGTGCGGGTAACCGTAACGGTCGGTGTAATCGCACCCTCGATGGCTGCCAGACGGGCTGCTGCGGCCACATCGATACGATTGATGGACAAGGGATCAGCTGCACGACTATCAATAATGGTTGTGCCACTGGTCTGCAACCACGTCAAGACCGTAGCCACCGATGCCGTGGGGACCATACTCTTGAGCACGGCCCACGCGCCAGCGACATGCGGTGCAGCCATGCTTGTGCCTTGATAGTCGTCGTAACTCGTGGTCGATGCTGCAGTCGCCGACATGATTTTGTGCCCGGGAGCCATCAGGTCCAGCAACCGATCGCCCTGCGCATTTGGGTTGTTGTTCATCACCATGGGTCGATTCGAGAAACTCGCCGGCGCATCCAGGGTCGCCGTGCGCGCGGAACTCGTCGCACCGACCGCAATCGCCGTCGCAATACAGGCCGGCGATGCAATCCCGTACGTATACGAATCATTGCCGCTTGCAATGACCGTGGCTATCCCAGCCGCCCGGAGTGTGTCCACCGGCGTTTTGACGGGATCACGGTCACACGAGGTAATCCCCGTGTACAGTCCGCCGCCCAGACTCATATTGACCGCTGCCAACGTGCCCCATTCGGCCGTGCGGCGCTGCGCAAAAACCCAGTTGAGAGCCAAAATCTGATCGGATTCGTACGACATCACACACGGTCCTGTCGCACTCACCCCACATGCGCTCGTCGCAAACAGACTAAACACCTGCACGGCGATGATTTTGGCGGCAGGCGCCACGCCCGAGAACGTCCGCCCGCCATAGGTCAGTTGCTTGCCGGCGACTATCCCGGCGACGTGCGTCCCGTGACTACACAAATCGGCACACGGCTCTGCTGCACCGGTCCCAAACTTCTG
>CANHPK010000162.1 GCA_947462525.1 Roseiflexaceae bacterium
CGGAGTTCGGAGTTTGAGCCAAAGACGAGGTCGATGCGCGTCGCGGTGCGGACTGCAGCGCCGGTGAGTCGGTTTTTGGCGACGTAGCTATTGGCACCGGTCTTTTCCCACTTGACGTCCATGCTGAGCAGGGTTTTGAACCAGCCGTTGTCCAGCTTGCCGGTGGTGCTCCACACGCCTTCGCCGGTGCGGCTGATGCCCAAGGCACGCATGCCGCCCATGAGGACGGTCAATTCGACCGGTGTCAGGCCGAGGAGTTGTGCTTTGTCGAGCATCATTTCTTCGGGGCTGACGGCGAATTCCTTCTCGACATAGTTGCGGAACGCATCGGCGCGTAGCTCGAGATATGCAAAGCTGTCTGCGTCGGTATCGGCCTGGCGTGCATCGCTACGTCCGCCCGCAAACGGTACCGTGGCACCGGAGCTGGCTTCGATGGCGACCGAACCGGCCAATACAATCACATCGGCGACGGACATGCCGGTGTCAGCCGAGATTTTCTCGTAGATAGGCAGTACCTTGTCGAGCAACGCAGGGTTGTTCACTGCCCAGGCGCGCTGTGGTGCGAGGCGGATGCGTGCGCCGTTGGCGCCACCGCGGTTGTCGGAGCCGCGGAAGGTGGCTGCACTGGCCCACGATACTTCGACCATCTGCGCGTTGGACAGCCCACTGGCTTTGAGCGCAGCGGTAGCCTTGCTCACCTGATCAGCACTGGGTGTCTTGGCTACAGGGATGGGGTCTTGCCAGGTGTAGGATGCGTCTTTGTAGTCGCCGGCGGCATAGTTGCTCTTGGGACCCATGTCGCGGTGCAGCAACTTAAACCAGGCCCGTGCGAATGCCTCGCCGAATGCGACGGGGTCTTTGACAAAGCGCTCGCCGATGGCGCGGTAGATGGGGTCGAACTTGAGCGCCATGTCGGCGGTGGTCATCATCGGCATGACTTTTTTGCCGCTGCCGTCGACTTCCGGTGCTTTGTCCCCTTCGGCGATGTCAATGGGATGCCAAATGTGTGCGCCGGCAGGGCTTTTGGTCAGCATCCACTCGTGGTTGTACAACAGCTCGAGATACCCCATGTCCCACTGGGTTGGGTTGGCGGTCCATGGGCCTTCGATGCCGCTGGTGATGGCATCGACGCCGACGCCACTCTTGTGGGTGCTTGCCCAGCCAAAGCCTTGGGCCTCGAGTGGCGCGCCCTCGGGCTCGGCACCGACGGCAGTTGCGGGACCGTTGCCGTGTGCCTTACCAAAGGTGTGTCCGCCGGCGACGAGTGCGAATGTCTCTTCGTCGTTCATGGCCATGCGCTTGAAGGTCTCGCGCACATCTTGGGCAGACAAGAGCGGATCGGGGTTGCCGTTCGGTCCCTCTGGATTGACATAAATCAAGCCCATTTGGACGGCTGCGAGGGGATTTTCGAGGTCTTGGCGCGAGTCGCCGTAGCGCTTGTCGCCCAACCAGGTGTCTTCCGAGCCCCAGTAGATGTCTTTTTCGGGGTGCCAGATGTCTGCACGGCCCAGTGCGGTACCGTGATTTGGGCCACCCATATCTTCGATGGCAACATTGCCGGCGATGACCAGCAGGTCAGCCCACGAAAGTTTGTTGCCGTACTTTTGTTTGATGGGCCAGAGCAACCGACGTGCTTTGTCGAGGTTGCCGTTGTCGGGCCAGCTGTTGAGCGGTGCAAAGCGCTGTGCGCCGGTGCTCGCGCCACCACGGCCATCGCCGACGCGGTAGGTGCCGGCTGCGTGCCAGGTCATGCGAATGAACAACGGTCCATAGTGACCATAATCTGCCGGCCACCATGCCTGGCTATCGCGCATGACGGCACGGATGTCCGCCTTGACCGCTGCAAAATCGAGTGTTTTGACGGCTGCACGATAATCGAAATCACCGAGTGGGTTCGAACGTGTGTCGTGCTGGCGGAGGATGTCGAGGTTGAGGGCTTTGGGCCACCAGTCGTGGTTTTGGGTGCCGGTGGTCGGGGTGGTGGTTGCGCCGTGGTACGGGCATTTGCCGGTTGTGTCGCTCATGTGTACTCCTATGGTGGGGTAGACGCAGATGGGTACGGATATGTGCAGTGCGTTGGGTTGCACTGCTCAAATTATACCGGGATTTGTTTGCGTGGGGGGAGTATTGTGATACTCGATGCAAACACTCATCTTGGTCGGCTACCGCTCAGACACGGCAAAATGGCACGCCAACCGCTCCAGCGCAGCGACACGTCGCATGCAGTGCTGCTGAGGTATGAGCGATGTTAGCCCGGTCCGGCCGTTGCGATGGGTGGTTCGTCGTGCATGACCGTGGCGGGGGTGTGCGTCGCCTGGTGGATCGACTGCATGAGTGCCAACACATCATAAATCGTGGTGTCGTCTGCGGCGATGTGTTGGGTCTCAATGACATGTGTGGGGACTTTGGATCGGATCCGGGCGACAAGTTGTTCAACATAAAAAACACGGCCGACATTGGCATCGCTGCGTACTTTGGTAATGAGTGCATTGAGTTTCGACGCGTCCGGAACAGCACCCTGCAAAAGCAAAATGAGGCTATAAATATCCGCTACCAGCAGGATTTCGTCGAGGTGTCCGCTGTGATGCAGACAACGGTAGGAGGCAGCAATCAGGCGCTGTGCAGTCTCTGGTTGGTGTTGGAGCGCTGCGATGGCAGCCAAGCGCATGTCAATCCGCGCAACGACGATTGGGATGTCATACCCGCTGATTTCGGCACGGAGTTTGCTCAACAATGCCTCAGACACATCGTAGCTACCCTCATAAAAATGTAACAGGCTGTATTTGAGTTGATTATGGAGAGCGTCGATGGTGTTGGGTCGTTGCAGGCCATGGGCACGGGCGGCCTGGTTGGTATGGAGCGCCGCTGCGATATCGCGCCGCGCTACTGCAGCGTCTGTCAGGAGCGCATGCGCATAGTTGTGCCAATCGTGTTGTTCTTCGTTCACAAAAATCGCGATTGCGTCATGCATGGGTGCGTTGTTGTCGTGCTGATTACTGCCCGCGCTGGTATCTGGTGATGGGAGTGACAGCCGTATGGCGGTCGAAACACAGGTGGACTTTGCCCACAAGAGCGGGTAGGTTGTCTGCACGACGAATGGGGACACCCGTTCGAGCAGTCGTTGTGCATGTTGCTTTTGTCCGCGGGACAGATAGATGCGCGCAGTGAATATGCACAAGTCTGCCAACACGGGGTGGATGACGTGATGCACGAGTAAGATTTGTTCGGCCAAAATGACGACATGCGATGCGACGTCATGGTGGAGCCAGATTTCGAGATATACCCCGAGACAGCGTGCAACATCAAACAGCGATTGCGGTGATTGTGCATGGATACGGCTCAGACAGGCAATGACCGCGAGTGCGTCGTGGCGCGTCATTGTATGCAGGGTCGACACGTGTCTGGTCGACGCAAAACGAATAAGAATGCCGATTTTGGCGTCGAGCTCTTGGGTGGTACTGGTCGCCGGCATATAGGTCTCGAACCACGCGCGTGCATTTGTGGGGACGATGTACGTGTACCGGTTATTGCTGTAGATGCGTTCGAGCATCGAGTGTGCCAGCAGACGTTCGATATGAGTTGAGAATTGCTGCGTCGTGTATTTCTGCGTGAAGCACGCTTGTACATACTCGTGCGAAATCGGCGTATCAAAGAGAGCAAAAAACGACAACAGGTTGAGTTGATCCAGTGTCAGGCTGTCGGGTGCAAACGTTGCGACGCGGTCCGTACCATTTTGGGTGGTGACACTGTAGTGCTGGGCAACGCGCTTGATGAGGCGGGGATTGCCATGCGCGCTTTGACACAGCGAAAGCAAATATGCGCTGTCGGTGTTGTCGTACTGTGCACCAAGGGCATTGAGTGTCTGAATCATCAGCAACATCGCCGGGGCATGCATCGTGGCATCATTCAGCGGGTGCAGATGTTCTGCACAGACAGGGTTGATGTACGACGACACTTCACGATGCGTCAGTTCCGTCTCGCTGTGCACGGTGAGGATCAGACGCACGGTGGGGAAAAGGCGCAGGAACGTTGCCAGGATTGCCATCCCCGCCGGCGTGTACTGCACATTGTCGATGCCGATATAGGTTATCCGATTGGTTGGAATAACCGACTGCATCCGCAATGCAATCGGTTCGTCATGGAGTGGTTGGATATTGTACGCACGTGCAATCTCGCCCATGAGCATCTGCGAAGAGCTAAGGGGTTGTGTCAGCTGCACCATGGGTATGCGCGTGTTGGTCAGCATCTCGAGTTCAATCAACAGGGCTGTGGCAAGGGCGGTTTTGCCGATCCCAGTTGTACCACTGATGCAAATCGATTGTTCTGCGCTCACGGCATTCAGCAGCCTGTTGAACTCGCTGACGCGGTGGACGAGTGCATGCCGGTTGATCTGCACGTGTGTCGACGGGACGACGGCGTACCAGGCTTCTTGCCAGACCGCAGCGGTGAAATGAATGGCGAGGTCGTCGTACATGCTGAGCGGCAAGCGCGCCGCGTCTGCAAAATCAATCAGTTCAGCAGCACTCAGGATGTGTTGGTCATAGGCGAAACAGACGGTCACTAAGCTCAAAAATACTTGTGGAGCAGCAATGGTGACGCGCTTTGGCCGGGTCGTAAACAAATCCTCGAAGCGGGCGCGTGTCATCGGAATGTTCTTTTTGGTCATTGCCAGGACCACATCATCGACGAGGATTTTTTTGCGGCGCAGCTTCGCCAGCATCGTCTTGGTGTGCAAAATGATGCGTGGTTTATCAAAGTACGATTCGTCGATTTGTTCGTTCTGTGTACGTTTTGGGGCAGGGTGCATATGCCCTCCAGCCAAGTGAAGTCCGATTTTTGTTGGTTCAAATGTCGTTTTGTGCATCTGTGTCATGCAGCCGAGGCTGCTCCTGTATGTGTGCTGTCGCTTTCGTCAGCACTCGCTCGATGGTTGCATGGGTGTGTGGTGCGGTGCAGTAGGCAATCCCGAGAGACGTGTCACTGCGTGAGTCTGGGAAGATCGCTGTCAAATCGTTCTTCACCTTCACCAACCAATTCCATGCTATCAAAGAGCTCTCTACAGATTCTCCACAAGAACGACAATTGGTCATTTTATGATGCGTATTC
>CANHPK010000163.1 GCA_947462525.1 Roseiflexaceae bacterium
GCTGATTAACTGGAACACCGGTGATACCGCTACCCTTGTTCTGCCCAGTTCGATTGCGAATGTTACGCAAATCGCTCTGGATGACACAGGGAAGCTTTTGACGTTATCTTCAACGGGGGTCATTACAGCCTACAGTTCTGGTTCTGTCAGTGGCGTGGTGCTCGATGGACCTGCAACCCAGATTGCAGCCGGCAAGAACCACTACCTGGCAGTGCTTCGTTCTGGCAAAACAGTGACCTGGGGGAATAGCAGTAACGGCGAATCAACAATCCCGCCGGAAGCCCAATATCACTTGACGCAAATTGGTGCGGGAGATGGATTTAGTGTCGGTCTGACGGCAAATGGCGAAGTCGTAGCCTGGGGCAAAAACACTGCCAATGAAACAACGGTACCAAGTAACGCGACGACGAATATCGCACAGATTGCCGTCGGTACCGCACATACCCTGGCGCTTACCCAATCCGGCACGGTCATTGCTTGGGGTGACAACACAGCGGGCCAGACAACGATTCCGTCGACAGCAGTGAATGTGATAGCCGTCTTTGCCAATGCGAACGCCAGTGCGGCGATAACCAAGTCCGGTGAACTCATCGTCTGGGGATCGCATCAGTTGAGCGATGCGTGTTGCAGCGGCGCGACACAGATTGGGCTCAACAGCACCCAGATGCTCGTTAATCTATACACGTCGCTCACAACGTACTCTGCGACGTTCGAGGCGACCCAAAATCCGAGCACCAGAGTCATGCGACTCGAGGGGCTGATGCCCGGTCGGAAGTATCGCTATCGCATCACAGTGCAAAATAGCAAAGGATCCAGAAGCTACACCGGGATTATGACGACTGCACCGCAAGCAGGTCGTGTGTTCACCCCGTACATACTCACCCTGGGTTCGTCCAGTGCGACATCACGAGAGAAATAAGGAGTCCATCATGAAGTTTCAACATTTTTTCTTCTCAGTCGTATGCGCGCTGGTTTGTCTCTCAGGGGTGTCCCTTTCCACAGGGATTACGCGTGCAAAAATCCGTGTTGCATCGATTACTCCATTACGCACCAATACACCGCGTCCCGTAGCGTCAACGAATACGCCTATACAACCGACGAGCACCCCAACTCGGACTACGAGTACGTCAATACAACCCAAAAATACGCCAATACAATTGCCGCGAGGCGAAGGATCGTCTGTTTCGACATCGTCAGGCTATTACCCATTCCGGCTTGCACAAATACCTGAACAAGGAAACGGTGAAGTTGTACAAATAGCGCTCGGTGCAAATCATGCGCTCGGGTTGAAACGTTCCGGGTTGGTTTTCGGGTGGGGTACAAACATCAAAGGTGAATTGTATGTACCTATACAAGCGCAATCGAACGTCGTTCAAGTTGCAGTCGGGCAGAATTTCAGTGTTGCACTGAAAAACACCGGCACAGTGGTGTTTTGGGGTGATCGATCTGTCATCCCGTCACCCACTGACGCGAGTATTCCAACAGACGTAATCAT
Organism: Roseiflexaceae bacterium; assembly: GCA_947462525.1. Taxonomy (GTDB): domain Bacteria; phylum Chloroflexota; class Chloroflexia; order Chloroflexales; family Roseiflexaceae; genus UBA965. The sequence goes on from CANHPK010000163.1 coordinate 1,496, forward strand.
GATTGCTGCTGGTAATCAACATACGTTGCTATTGCGGGCAAATGGACAAGTCGTCGTCGTCGGTGCCACTGACCAAAAAGCAATACCCTCAGCGCTCAGCACAAAGACGGTGGTCAGTATTGCTGCAGGCGCAACGAGCTCGATGGCGCTTACTTCTGAAGGTGCAACCTACATATGGGGACGAACACAGACCATCCCAGATCTTGCGAAAGGGAGCATCCGCAAAATATGGGCGGATGGACAGCTTTTCGCTGCATTGCGCAGTGATGGACGTCTGGTGGTGTTCGGTCATACTACAACGCTTGCCGCAGAACCCGCACTCACAGCCAACACCCTGACGACTTCTGAACCAGGTTGTCCATGTACCGTTGTCGGCGGGATGACAAATCTTGAAGAATTCCAGGCTGCAAGCTGGGGCGCGGTGCTCCGCAAGACGAATAATGGTGTATTTGGTCTCGGGTATATGAGTAATGCATCAATACCGAAAGTGCTCGTCGAAAATGCAAAAGGCATCGCTTTTCATCAGAGTATTTCAAGCGGATTGATGCTTTCTGATGACATGAGCAAAGCAACTCACACACCAACGCTATTCCCGTCACCAGCAGCGCTCCTCAGCGTACGGTCTGCGCAAAACAAAAAGTACATGGGATCAGTCGGGTATAACGGGTCAATAGGAGCCCCAGATACATTTGCCTGTCAGTTTTTTTCCTGCAATACGCTTGTTCGACAAGTCGTCGCTGGTCCGGATTATGCAGCGATATTGTTGAACGATCATAGCGTGCTTGCTTGGAGGCAACCAAATACCTCGTATCGTTTCGGACAAATGACGATACCTGTCTCTCTCCAAACCTCCTTCGAGCCGAACGACCCACTCCGAGTTGTTACGCTCGCGGCAGGCGGCTCTCATATGTTGGCACTGCGTGCAAACGGGACGGTAGTTGCTTGGGGTAACAATACCTCTGGTCAGACGACCATCCCGGTCGGATTGAGTGGGGTCGTCCACATCGCAGCGGGGCAAAGTCACTCGGTGGCACTCCTCAATACAGGCCGTGTCATTGCGTGGGGCGACAACAGTTTTGGCCAATTGAATGTACCAAATATGGAAAATGTAGTGAACATCAGTGCAGGTGGATATCACACCATTGCATTACGTTCCAATGGATCCGTTGTCGGCTGGGGACGAAACAGCGATGGACAGACAAACTTTCCTTTAACCTTTAATGTTGTCGATATTGCGGCGAACCTGTATAACTCTGTTCTGTTGTCTTCTGACGGAGTTGTCACTGTATATGGAAATGCACAGTACGGTCAGACAACGATCCCTGAAGGTCGGTATTCGCAAATTGCTGCAGGTGGCATGTCGATTATGGCGCTGGACACTACCGGTGATCCGGTCGGATGGGGTCTCTCAGTTTCAGACAACTTTGTGTTCCCGCAGTGGGATTCTACACGTGCTGACTGCGATACGTCCTGCAAAACCCCAAATATATCCAGCATGGCACTCGGAAGCAACTTCGGGGTGTATACGTGGAGTTCACTGAATGTAGAGGACAACACGCAATTTGTCGCCACGAGAACATTTACCAAGACACCCACATGGGGGTTCCCCCGTCAAATACCCACGTTAACTTTGGTTCCGCGTGGTACAACCTATGAAATCTCACAGGATCGATTAACCACTTCCTCAGTTGCGCGCGGATTTGTCGCAAATGGGATGAATTCACTCAAAGCGTATGTCACAAGTGAGTCTGGATTTATGACGCTTGAGGGAGATGCGTCTTGCGCTGCGGGACAAGGTGATTGTGGCCCGTTGCCTATCAATGATGCTGCTGTCTGTAATCTACCAATGTGGGACGGATACAATGTTCCCCGCTGGTGGTTGACGGATGTGAAGGATGTCAAATTTTCGCAAACTGCTGGGTTTATGTTAAAGCAAAAAGGCTTTTTGTGGACCTGGACAGGGTGCCCTGAGTTTGACGGTTTCACCATAAAGCAATCAACATTGCACCCGTCAGACAAACCCATCCCGCCAGAATTTTTGTCGAATGTCAAAGCATTTGATGTCGATCAAACCAAAAAACCGGCAATGAATTATTCGCCTGCGAACATCATCATCCTGAGAGACGACAATAACCTGTGGTCATCGAAGTGCGCATTTCCAACCTTCAAGAAAACCATCATTGATGTGGCACTGACCGATGCATACTGTGCAGTGCTGTTCGAAGATGGAACGGTATGGACGAGCGACCCTGTAATTGCGGTGCCGACGGGATATCCACCGTTGGTTGATATTGAACTTGGCGCGAAAGTGACGTATACGGGCAACGCCGCTTTTTCAACGGAATACGTGTACGGTCTTGGTTTGACGCAAACCGGTGAAGTTATTGGTTGGGGAGATGTTTCGCGAAAAGATGAAGTCCTTGATATTCCGCTCGATGCGCGCGCCTCCGTCATAGACATTGATGTGTCTCAAACACAAAATGTCGCACTGCGTTCGGATGGCAAAGTCGTGATATGGGGTTCGCCATATGGTACCGGTAAGCAATCGTTGTGGGAACCAATCAATACGCAAAGCGCTGCATCGTTTGTGAATGTGGGATTCGGTGGCACCATAAACATCCTCGCAGAGGGTGCGGGCCAATCCCTGCCTCCGGTTGTCTTCACGGCAATGCCAACCGCTACTGTTCCGCGCCGGACAGTCGTACGCGTGAATGACAATATGGTTGGTGGATATGATTTTGATTCCTTACCACCAATGACGCAATTTCAGTTTCCTGGTCAGAACGCACTCACTACATCATGTCGAAATCCGTTCTGCCCCGAGGTTATCTATCAGAAAGCAGACAGCGATACCGCACCGTTCTACGCGCTGAAATTCCGTGAATCCAAAGGTGATGAACTCACTACGACCAGTGCGGTCAATCTAAGTGGCGATTTCACCATCGAAGTGTTGATGCGCCGAGACAGACCATATCGCGAGGACGTCGCGGTCAGCGCAGGGATTCCCGGTCAATTTCGTAGGTATCTCACCATTGGAGTAGATAGAGAAAATCGACCCTACTGTAGTTTTTTTGGTGATGATTTGCGCGGCAGTCCTCTGACTCTAGACCGTGAAGCAGCAATGCATGGCTATGCGTGTTCGTACAACGCCACGACGAGAGAACGGATTCTCTCCCGGAATGGCAGAGTTATAGCCAAAGACATCGCGTCGGGTCCGTTCATCGTGCCGAATTCGCCACTCTTGATCGGGCGCAGAGCTGATACGATGGCTGGTCTTGATGGGGTCATTGCGTCGGTGCGCTTTTGGCCGAGTGTCGTGACGACCAATGGGGTGTTTGCTGAGTCCTTATCACCCGCTTCAATCCAGTTCCCAGGGATTCTGCCAGGACAACGTCCATTCGAATGTGAATCGACGAGTTTGTGTCCGAATATCGTCCAAGATTCAAGTGACGCTCATGACGGTGGGTACCTTGGGTTTGTGCGAGGTAATAGTCTCAGTATGCCAATGCCCGCAAACGCCAATACGTTTACCTTTTCGCTTTGGATGAATCTCTCTGAACTCTATACATGGGAACGAATGGGCTCTGTTTTTGCAC
>CANHPK010000164.1 GCA_947462525.1 Roseiflexaceae bacterium
CCGGACGCGGAGTATTACTTGCCGTTTGCGTCGATGTAGGCCATTGCGTCGCCGACCGTGAGGATTTTTTCGGCGGCTTCGTCGGGAATGTCAACGCCGAACTCTTCTTCGAGGGCCATAATCAACTCGACCAGGTCGAGTGAATCAGCCTTGAGTTCTTCGGCGAAGCGGGCGGACGGGACAATTGCTGATTCTTCGCAGCCCAAACGGTCTGCGACAATTTTCTTCAGACGTGATTCCATCTCTGCTGACGGCATTGATGTGCTCCTTTCGCAACCTCTACATACACGTGTTGTGTTCGATGTATATCACCACAGGTCAGACCTGTTGGCTACCGTGTTGGGGGTGTTGCACTGTAGCGCGCAGCTACGGTGCCCAATATGCCGTTGACCAAGCGTGCAGACGAATCACCGACATAGGCCCGTGCGATTTCGACTGCGGCGTTGATAATCACCGGGGTTTCACCCTTTTGTTCGCTGTAGCGGAGCTCAGCGATGGCGATATGGAGGACTGCCCGTTGTAGGACCGGCATATCGTCGAGTGAAATCGTCGGAGCAAGTTCGCTAATCAGGGTGTCGAGTGCGTGCCGGTGTTCGAGGGCGGCGCTCACGAGGGTCCGGATGAAAACCCGCTGGGTGGCACGAATGGGAAGCGGATCGCCGTCGTCATCCACGTCGTTGAGGATGGGTTGCGAAAGGTGACGGTCTAACACGGCATCGATGGGATGATCGGTTTGACTGAGTTCGTACAGTATGCGCACTGCTTGTGTGCGTGGCTTGAGCCGTGCTTGGCTAGGCATGCGTTCCTTGGGTTTGTACGTCACAGACGATGACGAAAACGGTTACATCGCGTGGGTCGACCCGTTGGATAAGGGTTGCAACCAACGTCTTGATTTGCATCGACTGCGTCACCACACTCGTATCGGTCCGTGGATCGACCATTACATAGCAGTGCACGTCAAGCGTGCTGTCGTGTGCCACGATTGCTACCCCATGCCCGAGGATTGCGCCTGCGGGAGCATTGTATGGCGGCATCGCTGGTCGAATGCCCGGTACGAAGCTGAGCGCTGCGCTTAATCGCGTGGCCAATGCCACGTATGGAATTTGCTGATGCGATTCATGCACAAACATCATTCTACTCACAACTGTTCAGCACGTCAAGAATTCACGCGGCGCATTCTTGTGCTATACTATCTATCGGCAGTCGTTCAGACTGCGTCGCATCGAACGTACAGACCGCTCCAGTCTGTGCGCGATTATGAGGGAGTACCGCACCATGGCATTGGAACGTAGCGAAAAAGACACCGTCATTGGCAAGTTTCAGACACATGCAACCGACACCGGTTCGTCTGAAGTCCAGATTGCCTTGTTGACCGAGCGCATCAACCAGATCGTCGACCACTTGCGCGAGAACAAGCACGACCACGCCACCCGCCGTGGGTTGCTGAAGTTGGTTGGTCGTCGTCGTCGGTTGCTGGCTTACCTGAGCCGCACCAACAACGCCAGCTACCGCAGCACCATCGAGCGCTTGGGCTTGCGCCGGTAATCGCCGTCTGCGTGTACAACATTCGTGTGATGATGTGGCTGCGGGCATGTACAACCTACATCCCGCAGCTTTATCTATAAAGTCCGTCAGTATGCAGCAAAGACCAGGTGGTTAGGGATTGGAGGATGGGGTTCGCAGTGCGGACGGCAACCTCCAGTACCTAACACATGGCAACTGCCACACACGGTGGCAGAGAAGAAGGAGCCCATGACAGAACGCAAAGTATTCAGCGTCAGCGCTGAAATCGCCGGTCGGACCATGACCCTCGAATCGGGTCGGTTCGCCGAGCAAGCCGATGGTGCAGTCACCATCCGCTACGGGGACACCGTCCTGCTGGCCACCGTGGTGGCCGCCAAATCCGCCCGCGAGGGAATCGACTTCTTCCCATTGACCGTCGATTACGAAGAAAAAATGTACGCAGCCGGCAAAATCCCCGGCAGCTTCTTCAAGCGCGAAGGTCGTGCCACGACCACCGCGATTCTGACGTCGCGTTTGACCGACCGACCATTGCGCCCACTCTTCCCGGAAGGCTACTTCAACGAAGTCCAAATCATCGTCACGACCTTTTCGATTGACATGGTCAACGATCCTGGTCCGTGTTCGATTATTGCTGCTTCGGCAGCCTTGGCGATCTCGGGCATTCCGTTCTCGGGTCCGGTCGGTGCAGTGACCGTCGGCTACCTGGATGGTGCGTTGGTCGTTAATCCGACGATGAGTGCCATGCAAGAGAGCCGCCTCGACCTGGTCGTCGCCGGCACCAAAGAAGCCGTCTTGATGGTCGAAGCCGGTGCGTTCGAGTTGACCGAAGAGCAGATGCTCAATGGCGTCATCGAAGGACACCGCGTCGCCAAAGAAATCTGTGCCCTGCAAGAGAAGCTGGTTGCATTGTGCGGCAAGGCCAAGCAGGCATTCACCCCGGCACCACAGGACAAATCGCTCGAACAAGCAATGCGACAGTGGATGGGCACGCGCTTCCACGATGCGTTGCACAACAGCGACAAGACCGCCCGCCAAGATCAGACCGATGCGCTCCATGCAGCCGTGATTGCACATTTCACCGCTGACGAGCCCGAAGAAGAAGTCGCAGCCCGCAAAAAGGCCATCGACGTCGCCTTCGAAAACATCATGTACGACGAAGTCCGCAACGCACTGCTCGATTCGGGCTTGCGTGTCGACGGCCGTACCCCCGAAGAAATCCGGCCCATCAGCGTCGACGTCGGTGTCATCCCCCGCGTCCATGGCTCGGGCTTGTTTACTCGTGGTCAGACCCAGGTGTTGACCATCACGACGCTCGGATCACCTGCCGAAGAGCAGCGCCTCGACGATTTGGGTATCGAGACGAGCAAGCGCTATATCCACCACTACAACTTCCCACCATTCTCGACCGGCGAAGTCAAGCGCTTGGGCGCTCCACGTCGCCGCGATATCGGACATGGTGCGTTGGCCGAGCGTTCCTTGGTCGCAGTGTTGCCGACCAAAGACGAGTTCCCCTACACGATGCGTCTGGTATCTGAAGTGTTGTCGTCCAACGGCTCGTCGTCGATGGGTTCGGTCTGTGGATCGAGCATGTCATTGATGGACGCTGGCGTGCCCATCAAGCGCCCTGTCGCGGGTGTGGCCATGGGCCTGGTCACCGGGGAGCACGGCAAGTTCCGCGTTTTGACCGACATCCAGGGCATCGAAGACCACCTCGGCGACATGGACTTCAAAGTCGCTGGTACGACCGAGGGCATCACCGGTCTGCAGATGGACATCAAAACCACCGGCATCACCTACGAAATCATGAAAATCGCGTTCGAGCAAGCCCGCCGCGGCCGCTTGTTCATCCTCGATAAGATGAGCGCCGCCATCACCACGGCCCGTGCCGAAATGTCGGCTACGGCACCACGCATCATCACCTTGCAGATCCCCGTCGACAAAATCGGCGCGCTCATCGGCCCCGGTGGCAAGACCATCCGTGGCATCATCGAGAGCACCGGCGCGACGGTGGACGTCGAGGACGACGGTCGCGTGTTTGTGACCACAGCCGATGGCGAAGCATCTAAGAAGGCCGTCGGGATGATCGAAGCGCTCACGCGTGAAATCAAAATCGGCGAAATTTTCTTGGGCAAGGTCGTCAGCATCAAGCCGTTCGGCGCGTTTGTGAACCTCATCCCCGGCAAAGACGGCATGGTCCATATTTCTGAGCTGGACGTCGGTCGGGTCAATGTGGTCGAAGATGTCGTCAACATCGGCGACGAAATCAACGTCATGGTCATCGACGTCGACGCAGGTGGCAAGGTCAGTCTGTCACGCAAAGCCGTGTTGACCGGCATGTCGCCAGACGATGTCAAGAACGCACCACGTCCTGAGCGCGCACCACGCGACGGCGACCGCGGTGGGTTCCGTGGTCCGCCACGTGACGGCGATCGCCCACGCCGCCGGATGTAATGAAATGAGCGGGGCTTATTGCAATAAGCCCCGCTCATAGAGCGTCCAGACCGTCACACAGCTGTGTGATGGTCTGGACGCTTCGCATTTACTTCTTCGGCGCGTACTCCGTGTTGCCGAGGAGATCTGCGTGGTGGCGCTGGGCGACATCCGGGTGCGAGCGCAAGCGGGATTTGAGCTGATTCTTACCGTTTTCGCGGAACAACGGGTTGAGTGGGTCGGCTGTTGCGCCACGTGATTGAGCGGCGAGTTCAGCCGGTAGCTTCAATACCGGTACGGTGGCATTGAGCTGTGCATTGAAGAAGAACGCAACGGACAGGCGATTTGCGCCTGCAGGGGGCGTCACCACCCGATGGACGTTGGCGAGCAAAAAGCCACTCGACGCCATTTCGAGGATTTCGCCGACATTAATGACAAAGGTCCCGGGGATGGGCGGTGCGCTGATCCAGCCGCCGTCGTGTTCGACCTCGAGGCCTTTTTGGACATCCTGGAGCAGTACGGTGACGAATCCGCCGTCTTTGTGGGCGCCGACGCCCTGATCACTTTCGGTGGCGTCACGGCCGGGGTAACGAATAATCTTGAGCAGATAGTGCGAATCGGGCGTGTAGATGGCCTCGAAGATGTTTTCGGGCTGGCCCAATGCAATTGCGAAGGTCTTGATGAGACGGATGGCCAAATTGGCTGCTGCTGCTTGGTAGCGCAGGATGGTCTCTTTGTAATTGGGCAGATTGGCTGGCCATTGGTTGGGCCCGCGCAGGCGCATCCAGGGCTGGTCTGACGGGACTGTCGCGAGCGCTTCACGCTCGGCGCCGATGTCAACCTGCTCGCGCCAGTCACGCTGGCCGCGGGTGAATTCGTTGCCTTGACGGTTGTAGCCACGGAAGTGCGGCGAATTGACCATTTCGATGGCCATTTTGTCGGCCTCGGGCAACGCAAAAAACTGCTTTGCAACGGCGAGTGTATCGTCGATGAGCGCTTGATCGATACCGTGCCCGGTGACATAGAAAAAGCCTAAGTCGTAGGCGGTTTTGCGTAGTTCCGCGATGAACGCATCGCGCTCGGCAGGATTCGATTCGAGGCGGCCGAGATCTAATACCGGGAGTTGTGC
>CANHPK010000165.1 GCA_947462525.1 Roseiflexaceae bacterium
AATCATACCGAGCATGGCAAGCGTTGTACGGTTCATGTCGTGAGATTACTTTCTACCACTACTACAGTGCTGTAAACGTATCATATCGCTCGAGCGTTCGTTGTCGTCGCTCTTGCCTCGCTCGTCGCACCAAGCCTGCATGCGCTACGGCCGTGCGCGCAGGACACCCTAGTCAGCGGAATGCCCCGACACCATCCCGCGCAGGTATGCGTCTGCCCAGAGGAACGCCGTGAGGGTTAGTCCATCGCGTATCTCGTTGCGACCAATCAATTGCCAAATCTCTGCCGGGGTGAACCATCGAATCGACATAATTTCGTTCGTGTCGCTGATTGGGGCGATGACATCGACGTCGTGTCCGATATACACATAAAACGTTTGGTTACTACTCCCATTGGCCGGGTGATACTGCCCGAGTTTGGTGTATCGAGGAGCAACGGCCCCACATTCTTCGTACAGTTCACGGGCGGCGGCAACAGCATCGGATTCGCCCGTGTCGACGCGTCCGGCCGGGACTTCCCAGTGCGTCCGGTCGACGATGAAGCGATAGTGCTCTACCAGCAGAACGGCGCCGTCGGCCCGAATGGGAACCACACCTACCGCTGGCCGGGGATAGTCGACCACATGGTGTTGCGGGATGACGGTCCCATCCGGCAGTTGTACATCATCTTGGTGGAGGCTGACCCACTCACTCTGGTGGATGGTCCGACGCCCCAATACACGCCACGGTCGATCGGTCATTTGCCTCTCCGTTTGCCCTGCGAACCTGAACTGTTGTCGAAGGTTCGCCCTGGGAAGTTGCCCCCATCGGGGGTATGCTCTTGCGCTACGTATAGGTAGGTTCACAGAGACGGTGCTCATGCACTGCCGTCCGACAGAACGGACGCTGCGTTTTGCATGCGTTCCGGGTTACAGGGCAAGGGTATGGAGCGCTTGACGGATGTCCTGTATCAAGTCGTCGATGTGTTCGATACCGACCGAGATACGAAGCAAATTGGGGGGTGTGCTGCTCGTTGGGCCTTCGATCGAGAAGCGATGCTCGATGAGGCTCTCGATGCCACCCAGGCTTGTTGCCCGCGTAAAGAGCTGCACCTGTGCAGCGACTTTGAGCGCTTCGACTGCCCCGCCCTGGACACATACCGACAACATGCCGCCAAATCCGCCATACATTTGGCTTGCTGCGATGCTGTGGCCACGGTGACTTGCCAACCCAGGATAAAACACCGACTCGACCGCCGGATGATCCGCCAAAAACTGAGCCAGCGCCAGTGCATTGGTAGCCTGTTGGCGAACCCGCAGCGCCAACGTGCGAATTCCGCGCAGAATGAGCCAGCAATCAAACGGCGATGGTACTGCACCGCCCAGGTACTGGACGAGTTGAGCGCGTGCGCTCACGTCATCGATACGCGCAAAAATCAGGGCTCCACCTGTGACATCAGTATGACCGCTGATGAATTTTGTGGTGGAGTGCATCACGAAGTCTGCACCCAGCGATAAGGGGCGTTGCATGATTGGGGAGGCGAAGGTATTGTCGACGGCCAGCAAAGCACCGTGCGCATGGGCTAGATCAGCGACTGCGCGGATGTCCGTGATGGTCATCGTTGGGTTCGAGGGCGTCTCGACCCACACCAGCTTGGTCTGCGGGGTGAACGCAGCCCGCACTGCATCGAGGTTGCTGGTATCGACGAAGGTATAGGTGAGGCCGAGGTGGTCGTAGATTTCTTGGAGCAACCCGCGTGTGCCAAAGTATGACTCCGCCGGGGCAATCACATGATCGCCTGCTTTGAGCATCTGGTAGGCGGCATTGGTGGCTGCTTGCCCTGATGCAAATGCATAGGCAATCGCACCGCCCTCGAGTGCTGCGAGGGTCTCTTCGAGTGCCTTGCGGTTTGGATTTTGGCTGCGTCCATAGATGAATCCAGACGGTGCAGAATAATCCGGCTGTCGCTCGAATGTCGTCGCCATGACGATGGATGGAATGACCGCGCCGGTTGTTGCGTCCCCATGATTGCCGAGGTGGACGGCCTGTGTTTCGATGCGGTGATTAGGTTGCGACTTACTCATGTGATGCTACTCCATAGTGCGGCCATTCCAAAGCCAATAATGACGATCCCTGAGAGTCTGTTGATCCACATCATTCCCTGTGGTGTGATGTCGCGACCCAGCCAGGTAGTGAGTTGTGATACGGTCAGCCACCACAACGCCGAACCAACACCTACGCCGGCGACGAGGGCGCTGGCAGCACTCTGCGAGAGTTGCCCCACGCCGCTCATACTGCTAAACAATCCGATGAACACCAGAATGGTGGCTGGATTGGTGATGGTGAGTGCGAGCGTCGACAGATACATATTGCCGGGTTTGGCAGTGGCCGTCTGCGTCGGGACCATTTGCGTCGTTTGCCATCCCATGTAGAGTAACAAAATGCCGCCGATGACGGCGGCAGGGCGTTGGAATTGTGTCAATGCTGTCAGTCCAAATACTGCCAACATTCCGTAGCACACATCTGCAGTGGCGGCACCGAGTCCAGAGACAAAGCCCGCCCGCCAGCCATGTGACAGCGTGCGCCGGATGCACAGCAACCCGATTGGCCCGACCGGGGCTGCGATGGTGAGTCCCAACACGATGCCACGAGAAAACGCCTCCATGGATCTTCCTCTCATCAAACAAAAAGCCCACCTCACCAGACTGGCAAGGTGGGCTTGTAACAGACAAGCACGCTCAGCCAGACGCGTGGTCAAGCTTCGTTGTGCGCTTCTGCGGTTGAGAACTCAATTCGAACGTTATTGGCATGCGCCGATTATATGAGAAGGCATTCATCTTGTCAAAAACCGCAGATTCTGCATTTGGGCATGCATATAAGAGAAAGATGAGACCGCCGTAATGGCAAGAATTTGGCTTCTGTGTGCTATCATCAGAATATGGCTACCGCACGCACGAAAGGGATTTCATGAGCGAGACCTATGTGTTACTGCAAACAACCTTCGCGGTGAGTTTTGCTGCAATTGCGGCGATTGTCTTCCTTGGTCATCGATTTGTACCGCAATCACGTTCTGTATTGACTCGATTTGGGACATTCTTGCAAGCACGCTCGTTCCCCGTTTTCACCCCACACGAACACAACAGACTCGCAATACTGCGCTTCTTTTTTGGGTTAATCATCTTTTTGCGTGCCGTCGATGTTGCGAGCCTCCTGCTCCCCGAAGAATACTACAGACCAGCGGGATATTTCAGTGCTTTTGAACTCATTTTTTCGCTCTTTATCATGTTCGGGTTTGCAACACAGTTTGCGCTCGGATTTTTTATGTTCGTTATGTGGTTGCTCGGAGAAAACTACCTCGGCACAAGTACGCTGGGTAACGATGTCGCCGCAATGGTCGCATTGTTCTTCCTTTTGACCGAGGCGGGTCGTACCTTATCGATTGATGGATATATCGTCAAAAAAATCCCTGCATTGCGTACGTTGCTGGGGTATGGATCCCATCTACCCGGTAAAGAAAGCATCGCAGTGGCCAAATTTGTGCTGATCTTCAGCTATTGGCTGGTGTGCATGTATTCGCTCATGATTCATTTGAACGAGCCGGCATGGATGACTGGGGTGACCGGTCCCATGTTGTTTGTCAATAACTTCATGTCACGTTTCCACTACCTGGTCGAACCAATCCTGCTCCAAAGCACGCTCGCCGTCTTGTTTGCACGGATCTCCCTCGTGGTGATGATGGTTTGGTATGCCGCCTTGCTCCCATTTGTCCTCTTCGGTGGGTGGTGGCGCATCGGCGCAATCATCTGGGGCATACTGTTTTTCCTTTTGTCGTGCGTGGGGTTACAGCTCGGTTCACTCTCGTACATCGAAATGATTATGTGGATTGCCTGTTTCTGGCCGCAGTGGGGGGTTGATTCAACCAAAAAGCTGCTTCTTTTCTATGATGATAAGTGCAACCTGTGTGACCGGACCGTACAGTTTGTCCGGCGTGTTGATGTGCTTGATCGTGTCCAGTTGACCCCGGTCTCTAAAAATCATGATGTGTTGGCGACGTATGGGATTTCGATCGATGCCGCCCTAGAAGATCTGCACGGAGTGGTTCCTGGTGTGGGCAAGGTAGCCGCTGGATATGATTTGTATCTGTTACTCGCACGACATGTGATGGTACTCTGGCTGGCACTCCCGCTCTTGTGGCTGGGCAAAATCCTCGCTGTCGGTCCCGCCATTTACCGGTTTGTTGCCGCACGCCGCAGAGCGATGTTTGGGGCATGTGTCCTCCCACGTCCTAAAGCTGAGTGGGCCGCTACCGTCACTCCGTCCCAGCCGCCGACCCTGATGTTCAGTATGGTGGTGTGGCATGCGATATTCCTTGGGATGGTCTATGGCATTACGCTACCGGTCCCATACATGGGGCACAAAGGCTATAACGATCACCCACTGTCATTGGCTGCGCGCGTCTATGGTGATGCGCCGATTAATGTCTTCAACAGTACTGATTTGCACATGATCGATAACTGGTTCACCCTCACCGATGTCGAAACGAACACGTTGTTACCAGTATTTGCCAAAGATGGATCGCGCCTTGGTCTGCATCGCTCGGATCGACTCTACTTCGGTAACACGGTTAAATTCCGGCGCGGCGAAATCGGAAAAACAGACTGTGCCTTCACCCGTCGTGAGAAAATCATGCGCTACCTCACTCAGGTGTGGATGCACAACACCGGATTAAAAGGGACGCGGGAAATTTTGTACACCCAGTATCATCAGCCACATCCGGATCAATTGCTGGTCGCACAAAACATCTACACGAAAAATCCCGTCGAAGTACGCTGTGAAGTGACTTTCACCAGTAAGCGATAGTGTGGTCTCACACGCAGGGATGCGATTCTACAGCGCACATACGCATCTGTCGTGGTGCGCTGTGGTATACTATATGCCATGCTACTGGATAAAATATTCTCACAAAATAACAGGCTTCGTGTGCTCTACCCACTGCTTTTTGTAGTGGGTGTATTCATATGGCAAGGGATGACGGGTCTCAACCTGCGCGACGAAGGTTACCTGTGGTATGGCGCCAAGGCGAT
>CANHPK010000166.1 GCA_947462525.1 Roseiflexaceae bacterium
AAACACGACCAGCAAGACAACACCAAAAACCAATAACCGTTGTTTCATAAACCCTTTTCTCCATACAACAATAATTCAATCCTGTACCAACGCGGGGTTTTCGTCTTCCGCTCAACTGTGTACGGACTCCACATCAACACCACAAAAAACACAGTTCCTGCGTTGTATGCACACGCAGCATTGTATGTGTGTGCTTTTTTGACGCACCTTCACATTACGCGTGTCTCAAATCTTTCACAATTTCATCTGCATGATCGTCAACCATTTGTCTTCCGTTGCATGCACCCCTGCGGTACCAATCGGTGAACAGCGTTTGTTTTCGCATGCAGAATACAAACGAAGAAGAAATCTGTGATGCTTCCCGCTGAACTCAATAGGCGCTCACTCTCATAGTTTTCCTCCTTACTCTTATTGTATATTATTTTTTAACTTTATTACTTAACATTTTTGGTATGTTTGCTGTTTTTATATAAGAATTTTTATTATCTGGTGCCATACGGCCGCGGCATGCTGCGGCCTGCAGAGAATGATTTGAGCGGGACGCATTGCAATGCGTCCCGCTCATTCAATTACACGACATGCTGACCACGTCGTCTATGATCATGCGCGTAGGTGCATGGTCAAGGTGTTGGTGTGGCCGTCTTGGTGGTCGTCCGCGATACATGAATGCCGTTGGTCTGGTCACCCAGCACGATGATGCGCCCATTGCGCAGCCCGAGGATCGTATTGGCATACCCTGCTGCAACGGTATAGATATCGGTGTATTCGGCTGGGACGGTATAGACGTTGTTGACATTGCGTCCCCAACCAAACACCGTACCATCTTGTTTGACTGCCAACGAAAACTGATTCCCTGCGCTGATTTGCTTCACATTGACCGTACCGGCAGGGACAATTGACTGTCGATAGGCATTCCCACCCCAGGCACTGACCGTTCCATCTTTTTTGAGTGCCAACGAATGATCAAGGCCTCCTGCGACCTGGATAACCCCTTTCAGCCCGGTAGGGACTTTTATTTGACCCGATACGTTCGTGCCCCAGCCCATAACGGTGCCACCAGTTTTGATTACAAGGGTGTGGTTTGTACCGCCCGCAATCTGTGTGACTCCTTTGAGCCCTTTGGGCACCGCTGCCTGCTTGAAGCCGTTATCGCCCCAGGCAATCACAAGGCCTTTACTGGTCAGCGCAAGACCATGTGCACCGCCCGCTGCAATCGACGCTATGTTTTTGTTGGTTGTCAAAGGGAACTTGAGTTGACCCTTGGTGTTGGCGCCCCAGCCATACACTTTGCCGCCTTTGAGCACCAAGGCGAAGTTGGTCCCAACCGCAATATCGGTCACCCCATTGGCGCAACACGGCGAGATGTTGGCCTGATATTCGCGATTCATCCCCCACGTCACCAGCGTCCCGTTTTGGAGCAGACCAAGCACAAACGATGCGCCGACGGCACCCTTCTTCATCAAAAACGGTATCGGCGTCGGTGTCATCGTCGGGGTGAAGGTACGTGTACTCGTCGCAGTATGTGTAGCGGTCGGCGTAAAGTCCGTCACAAAAAACTCGCGCACTATATCAGCGGCAGGTGCGTAGGTCACCCCAGCAATGCTCCCACCGTCTTGGGATGCCGTGATAGTGCACTTGCCGGTCCCGACAAACGTGACAATCGATCCCGATATCGTACACACCAACGGGGTAGAACTGCTGTACACAATCGGTAATCCCGATGATGTCGTACCCGCCAGTGTTTTGGTCATCCCATCATACGTATGTGCCTCAGACATAGTTGGGAAGGTGACCGTCTGGCCGACGCCTTTGACCGTAAACGTTTGTGCCATCGATGCAGCAGCATACGGCGTGCTCCCCGACAGCCCGCCGGATTGTACTGCCCGCAACGTACACACACCCGGCGCAACGAGATGCACCAAGCCTATCGAACTCACCGTACACACATCGGTTGTAGACGACAGATAACTCACCGTCAAACCCGAGTTCGTTGTGGCATTGACCGTGTAATCGGCGGCCGTGTAGAGCTTGTCAACCAGGTGCGCAAAGGTAATGGTCTGCACGGCATTGACCGTGAATGACTGCGTCACGGGTGTCGCCGCTGCATACAAAATCCCGCCCACACGCGTAGCCGGCGACGTCACGGTAATCGTACACGTCCCGAATGTACGCATCGTGACTACACCTGCAGCGCTGACGGTACAGACCGCTGTCGTATCCGAGGTATAGACAATCGGCGCACCGACATTCGAACGTGCAGTCAACCCAAAGGTTGCCCCACCCAGTACTGTATCTGCGAGGGCAGCAAAGAGAATTGTCTGTCCTGCAGGCGTCGCTGTCGGAGAAGGTGTGGCGGTGTCCGTCGGCGGGATTGTCGCAGTATGCGTCGCGGTTGCGGTCGGTGTACCGGTTGCCGTTCTCGTGGCGGTCGGTGTATTGGTTTTTGAGGGGTACAGCGTTTTGGTTACCGTAGGCGAACCGTAATTGAACTCAATGCTCGAGGAGGCGACATTGTTTTCGAATGCTGCCCCTGTTGCAACCAATCCCGTAGCGGCGCTACTCGAAATCGCGATGCTGACCGGGCTCGGTACCGACACGGGCACCGTGATGCGACAGGTCTGGAGCGCATCGAGTCCAACACCACTCACCGTGATCGTCGACCCACCGACTCCTGCGGTGACTGTACCACCGCACGTGGTCGTGTATGCCGACAACACCGTCATCGGCGTCGGTAACGTAAAGACAAACCCGATGTCGGTGGTGTTGTAGCTGAGCTCTGACCAATAATTCGATATCAACAGTGTCAGATCGGTACTGCTGTAGGCGAGCGTCGAACCAAACTGCGCTTGCAAGCCCAGCGATTGGAACGACGTAATGGTCTCGAGCGACCGTGCATAGGTCGTCTCGGCCGTTGTTGTGGTATGCGAAATGACGAACTGCGCCACCAATCCCGTGTCATGCGATGTCGTAGTAATCGCATCGGTGAACGGAT
This sequence comes from Roseiflexaceae bacterium, assembly GCA_947462525.1. Taxonomy (GTDB): domain Bacteria; phylum Chloroflexota; class Chloroflexia; order Chloroflexales; family Roseiflexaceae; genus UBA965. The sequence goes on from CANHPK010000166.1 coordinate 2,993, forward strand.
CATTTGCCGTCGTCAACGAGGCAGCCGTCGAAAAAGGTCCTGAGTAAATGTTGTTCAACGTGCCCGAGACACTCTCGCGATACCCGAGGATCTTCATTGCCGTTGGTTCAACAGACAACACCGTTTTAAACGGTACATCGACCCGCGCTCCGAGCCCATCGTCCGACCCGCCCGGCATCGTGTCGCCGCCTTTGGTCAAAGCAATGACCTGTGTCGGTGCATTGGCAGGCAATACCAACGTGTACGTTTCGGAGAAAAACTGATTCGGATAGGTGTACGAAATCTCTCGTGAAACCGTATAGGTATAGGTGTTCACCACCGCCGTGTAATCAATGATGGCGAAACCGCTGCCTGTTTGGGTATCTTGGCTGAGCGACGCAGATCCGTAGTACTCGCGAATCACTGCGGTCGTCCACGGATTGCTCTGTGACCCGAAATTCTTCCCGTCTACCTTCATATTGAAGCCTGTCGGGGTGCAGTCACCGCTGAAGTAATTCTGCTGGCCAGTGAACCACACTTGCTCACCATCGCCAGACTCGCAATGGAACACAAACTTCATTCCGTCGGTGCCGTCTGCCAAGGCTCCCCCACCCGCATTAAACCACAGGCCGGTCGCAGGGATTGCGGTACCTGCGCGCGCGGCGATAGCAATTTTGCGCTGTACTCCCAGTTGCAAAACCAATGACAAGCCGAGCACCAATAGCCCTGCCATTATGATGCGCACGATGTTCCGCTGAATCTTTGTATGTCTCATATCACAACCTTTTTTTAATCACAGAATTATTCTTTTCGCCAAACGCGCCGAGCATACGCCGTGCATCTCCACTTTTCTGCATCGCTGTATACCCGCGTTCGATGGTGTCTGGCAAATTCCATCACATCACGATTGAAGAAAAAACGCTCGTGATCTGCTGGTGGGTATCGCCTGTCCGTCCCTTTGACCTCCCGAGCAACCGCAGAACGAGAATTGCATTACTCACGACACGTGCAAAATGTGAAGGAACGCACATATCGTACAATGAACGTCTGCAGATTGATTTACATCATTACAACGCAAAAAACACAGTTCGGGGGGATGTCCCCTTTGTAACGAATGTTTACACTATACCACTATTTTCTTAACAATTTAAAACCGTACGGCTGCGGCCCACAATAACATTTTGGGCGGGGTATATTGCATCCAATGAAAAAGCGGTACCCCGCGAAGCGGGGTACTCGCCCTTGATAGACTGCGCCCAAACCCAAGTCTACGTCCCACAAAAACATTTTGGGCGGGGTTTATCGCAATAAACCCCGCCGCAATCAATCTTCCCCGCCCCCATGCACGCAGATTGCCTCCGCGTTGACCATGCACGCAGATTGCCTCCGCGTTGACCATGCACGCAGATTGCCTCCGCGTTGACCATGCACGCAGGTGCATGGTCATCAAGGTGTCGGTGTCGCAGTCTTGGTCGGTGTGCGCGACACGCCGACGTCGTTGGACATATCACCGAGCACCAGGATGCCGCCGTTGCGCAAGCCAATAATCGAATTGGCGTACCCTGCGTTCACCGAGAAGAACCCGGTAAACCCAGCTGGAATGGTAATCTGATTCGAGTCATTACGGCCCCAACCGAAGGCAGTACCGTCGTTTTTGAGTGCCATCGAGAACTGCGTACCAGCGCTGATGGTTTTGACGTCACGCAAAATCGTCGGTACGGTTGATTGACCGTAGGCGTTGCCGCCCCACGCGACGACCATGCCGTCTTTCTTGAGTGCGATTGAGTGATCCAGCCCGCCCGAAATAGCCGTCACGTCCTTGAGCGTGGCAGGAACCTTGGTTTGACCTGACGTATTGCTCCCCCAGGCGACGACTGTGCCCTTGTTGGTCAATGCCAGCGAATGACTCGCGCCGCCGGCTACCGCCACAACCCCCTTCAACGATTTGGGGACTTTGGTTTGCATCGACTTGTTGTCGCCCCACGCGATGACAGCCCCTTTCTTGGTGACTGCAAGCACGTGTGCTTGACCTGCTGCGATGGCAATGATGTCCTTGGCGGTTGTCTTGGGGAAGGTCAATTGCTTCAG
>CANHPK010000167.1 GCA_947462525.1 Roseiflexaceae bacterium
ACGCCAACACCTGATCCGGCAGCCCCTGCCGAAGGCACGCCAGAGGCAACTGCCGAAGGCGGCGTGGTCGCGACCGAGATTCCACCGCTCCCACCCGAAGAGTCTCCAACGCCCACCCCATAATCGTTCTTACGTGAGGTGCCTGCGGTGTTTCGCTTTTTTCGTGCCCTCTTTCTGATTACTGCGCTGCTCGCAGTCATCGCCGCAGCGGTGTTTATGCTCCTGTCGGGCGAAATCCGCCGTCCCGGCGGCAGCGACGACACCCCCATCGAGTTCATCGTCGAGACCGGCGAAAACACCAACGCCATCGCGGCGCGTTTGGCCGAGCTCAAACTGGTCCGCCAACCGTTGCTCTTTGTGGCACTCGCGCGGTTGCAGAATCTCGACGACAAACTCCAGGCCGGCAACTTCGTGTTGCGCCAAAACATGACCATGAACGAAATCATGATTGCCCTGCAACAAGCCCGCGTCAAAGAAGTCCAAATCACCATCATCGAAGGCATGCGTCTCGAACAAATCGCCGAGGTAGTCGGCAATGCGGGGTTCCTCAATATCACCGAGCCCATGGCACTGGCGGCGTTTCAGTCCGGTGCGCGCTTCAAAGCCGGTCATATCTACCTCGATTCGCTCCCTGCCGACGCGACGCTCGAGGGCTATTTGTTCCCCGACACCTATCGCCTCAACGAGACCGACACCATCACCGACGTCGTCGATTTGCTCATCGGCCACTTCGAAGAACAATACGCCACCCTCGAACGCGAAGTCCAAGTCCCCGATGTGACCGTCCACAGCATCGTCACCATGGCCTCGATTATCCAACGTGAGGCAGCCCGCGACGACGAAATGGCGCTCATCTCTGCCGTCTTTTGGAACCGCCTCAAGCCCGAAAACGCCGGCGAAACCGGCGGTGGCAAGCTCCAATCCGACCCAACGGTGCAATATATCCTCGGTCAACCCGGTGATTGGTGGCCCAAGCTCGACAATCTGACCATCGACGAGATCAACGGCGCCCCCGGCTTGTACAACACCCGCGTCCAAAACGGTCTTCCGCCCGGTCCTATCAGCGCACCCGGATTGACCGCTCTGCGGGCAGCCGCCCGTCCCGATGCCACCGCCAACTATATGTACTTCGTCGCCAAGTGCGGTGCGCCCGGCCAACACAATTTTGCTGCCTCGTACGACGAGTTCCTCGTCTTCGAACAACAATACCTTTCCTGCGCCCAATAACACCAGAGTACGGAGCCCCCCATGTCGTCCAATCAGACGCGGATCGCCGGTGTCATCGGTGACCCCGTGGCGCACAGCAAGTCTCCTGCAATGCACAACGCTGCATTCGCCCACTTCGGGCTCGACGCACACTACGAGCGCTGGCATACCCCGCTGGCAGACCTGCCCGCGCGCATCGAATCTCTGCGTGCACCACACATGTATGGTGCCAACGTTACCCTGCCGCACAAGCTCGCCATCATGCCCCTCGTCGACGAAGTCGACGCCATCGCCGAACTCATCGGCGCAGCCAACACCATCATTCGCCTCCCCGATGGGCGACTGCGCGCCACCAATACCGATGCACCAGCCTTCCTCGACGAGGTGACCCACGTCTGCGGCCTCAACCCAGACGGCTTGTCCGTCGTCATCCTCGGTGCGAGTGGTGCAGCCCGGGCGGCTGCGTTCGCCCTCGCCCATGCCGGTGCTGCCCGGATCACCATCATCAATCGCACCATCGAAAAAGCCGAAGAACTCCTCGGAGACGTCCTCGCCTCGCTCGACCACGATCCGATCCTCACCTACGCCGCGCCCGACGAGCCGGATCTGACCGAGGTCATCGGTGACGCCACCCTCATCGTCAATGCCACCACCCTCGGCTGGCACGGCGACGAAACGCCACTCGACGCTGCGTTCATCCTCCCCAGCATGACCGTCTACGACATGGTCTACCGCCCCACCAAGCTCCTCGCCGATGCCCGTAGCCGCGGTGCACAGGCTCACGATGGCCTCGGCATGCTGGCCCGCCAAGCCATCATTGCGTTCGAACATTGGACCGGGCGTACCCCGCCGCTCGATCTCATGCTGACCGCACTGCGCAACGCATAACACAGACACACACAACGGCCGGGGCACGTGCCCCGGCCGTTGCTCGTTCTGCTAGGGTCTGCGTGTCGGTTGCGGTCCCCCGCCGCCCTCTGGCCCCCGCGTCGGTTGCGGTCCCCCGCCACCCTCTGGCCCCCGCGTCGGTTGCGGTCCCCCGCCACCCTCTGGCCCCCGCGTCGGTTGTGGTCCGCCGCCACCCTCTGGTCCACGCGTCGGTTGTGGTCCGCCGCCGCCCTCAGGCCCACGTGTCGGTTGCGGTCCGCCGCCACCCTCTGGCCCACGTGTCGGTTGCGGTCCACCTGCGTCATTCGGCCCCCGCGTCGGGCGCGGTCCCCCGTCACCCTCTGGTCCACGTGTCGGTTGTGGTCCACCTGCGTCATTCGGCCCACGCGTCGGGCGCGGTCCCCCGCCACCCGCTGGTCCACGTGTCGGTTGTGGTCCACCTGCGTCATTCGGCCCACGCGTCGGTTGCGGTCCACCTGCGTCATTCGGCCCACGCGTCGGTCGCGGTCCCTCGCCACCCTCTGGCCCACGTGTCGGTTGTGGTCCACCTGCGTCATTTGGCCCACGCGTCGGTCGCGGTCCATCACCCGTCTGTGCATCGTCACCCGTCTGCGCGGGTCTGTCAGCACCCGGTGTGCCCCGTGGTGCCCGGGTCTCTTCGACCGGCCCTGGCTGCATCCCGTCTTGGAGCGGTGCCAACTCTTGGGCATCGGCTGGTTGCCGTTCGTTGCGCTCCCGCGGCGGGCCCTTGTCTTCGCGCTGACCGACCGTCACCTGCACGTCTACCTGCTGCTCGGTCTGTGCATACACCGCGACCTGGTCCGTGTCCCGATCGGTAGCGACTGCCGCGGTGTCGCCTTTGCGTACGCGCACCCGCTTAACCTGCGTCTCGACGTTTTTGATGCCATCGCTGTAGCCCACCACAATGTCGGGGGTACTGTCTACCCCACTCGCAACGGCAGCCGTCCCACGTCGCTGATCGAGGCGCACCGCGCTGGCAACGTTTGCATCCACCTGCAGATGTTGCACACTGACGACCGAGCCGGCCCCAAAAGCCGATATCGTCACCGGCGCATCGGCCGCACCCGTCACATAGACCGTTCCTTCGGTCGCGACGGGCAGCTCCAGCATGGGCATCCCGTTTGGGGTCCACGGCCCACCGGCCGCCCGCAGATAATGCACCTGCACGCCCGGGATTTCGTTGTACGCGGTCCCCAGCACGATACCGCTCCGGCGCCCTTGTGCGTCTTCGAAGTAGGCCGAATACGCCTGTGCGTCGCCGCCTGCATCGGGGAGCGCAGACGAAAACAAAATGGTCGTCAGCTCTTCGATGCCCTTGCGCAGCGGGTTGCCCGGACAAAACTGGCATACTTGTTGTTCGAGGCGCGGCGACGTTTCGGTCAAATCCAACGTCCCAGACGTCGCATCCCCTGCGTACCGCACCACACTCCCGTCGTCTCGGGTGCGCTGGTAGCTCCAGCTGTTTTGCACGGTGTCTACCACGATCTCTTGTGTGGTGTTGGGCACATTATTGTCATAGATTTCGATGGCGACATGCCCTTCGTCGATGGTCCGCAACCCAATCGGCGTCACGGTATGGCCGCCACGGCCGTTCGCCTCATACACCCCCATGGTATACAGCACCTCTACCGGAGCATCAGGCCGCAGACCTTCCCGGAGCATCGCAATCGCCGCATTGGCATCCAACACATGATGATGCGCCCGGGTAGGATAGGTGGCTTGCGTCGCCCACCAATAGGCTATCTCGCGTTGCAACGGCACATTGCCTGCCAGCACCAGCTGCGCAGCAGTCTCGTTCCCAAACGCGTCCGGCTTCAGCACCCCATGATAAAAGTATTGACTCAGCACCGCCATCCCTTCGCAGTGCCCCGTTGCCATCGCGCTGTTGAGCGCTTCCATCCAGATGCGCGCCGGTGCAATCAACGTACACGTGGGTGTGACGCTGGCGCACACCTCGTCGCCGAACATGCGTTGCAGATCGGCTGCGGTCAAATTGGTGACATCGCCCGCACCATAGTTTTCGAACCCAAATCCATCACGCTGCGGCGCAAACCCACTCGTCTGCACCGCGGGCAACGGCATATCCTGCACGGTCGGTTGCGCACCACACCCGGCCAGCACGAGGCCGACGAGTACCGCGCACCACACCCTATTTGTCTTGGTCATCCGCATCTGGTCACCATCGTATCTGCGCAGCTAGGCTGACGATTTTTTGTTTCCACGAAAAGGGTGAGGGCCAATACTGCCCCAACCACACATTCCCTCCGCCACACACCACGGGTCGCCCCTCGACGGTTGCACGTACTGCACCCGAATCCCCACCTGCGGCTGGGTCCTCAGTGGCGCGGGCTGATACGCCCTGCCTTTCGCACACCCCACCACCGCGCAACCCAACCTACGGTCGGTTTTTCTTCGTTCGACGCACAGCCACCGTCACCTGCTGTGCATGCACACCATACCATTTGGGACTCTACAATTTCTGAACACGCGTGCACCAGCGCTCATTATCCATCCAAAATCTCCTTCCCCCACAACCACCCATTCTCATCGTTCCCCTCTCCAACCCCGCTTCTCTGCGTCATACCCGCACACATCGTACGCGGGTATGCTGCGTGATCGTTTCTCCTTCATCCCCCACCCCAAAAAACCAGAAGCCGTCGCTTCTGCGACGACCTCTCCGGTGAGGGACAACCGATTACCCACACTGCATGCACACCACATCAGTTGGGACTCTACAATTTTTGAACACGCGTGCACCAGCGCTCATTAGCCATCCAAAATTTCCTACCCCCACAAACCACCCATTCTCATCGTTCCCCTCTCCAACCCCGCTTCTCTGCGTCATACCCGCACACATCGTACGCGGGTATGCTGCGTGATCGTTTCTCCTTCATCCCCCACCCCAAAAAACCAGAAGCCGTCGC
>CANHPK010000168.1 GCA_947462525.1 Roseiflexaceae bacterium
CCTTTGAGATCAGCGACCGACTTGATTTCGTCGACGCGCTTGGCGCTGATGACCAGCGGGCTCGTCATCGGCGCTGATTCGTTGTGCATCGGCGCCACAATCGAGAACTTCACACCGCGGGCGGCGGCGTTGAACAACCCGGCACCGGCACCACCAAAGGCAGCATCGAAGTTACCAGCGGCCAGTTGGACGACCGGGTCACTGCCGCCTTGCACCGGCGTCGATTCGATCTGAATGCCCTCGGCAGCGAAGTAGCCGCGCTCGATACCGACATACAACGGCGCATAAATCATCACGGGCACATAGCCCAGGCGGACGATTTTGAGTTCGGCGGGGGCGGCAGCAGTCGGCTCGACCGGAGCAGCCTCGGTGGGCATCGGGTCGGTCAGCGGTTGGGTCGCCGTCGCTTCGACGGCCGGCGCTTGCGTGGCTTCGGCAGCCGGAGCAGCCGCACCGCCACAGCTGGCGAGCACCAGACTCAACACGAGGAGAGAAATCAGACGCTTCATGCGTGTCACACTTTCGTACAATACATTCCTTAATGCGGAACATTGTACCAGAATTCACGACTTCTGCATCTTTTTTGACGAAAGCCGCAGGGGACCTGCGTTCGCGCCCCGCGCCGCCGCGCGCAGTGGTGCTGGGGCATGCTGGACTATGAGCGGGCAACCTCAGAAAACCGCGGCGCCGTGTTTGATCTGCGCATGGAGCGGGATGGGTGTGCGGGCGCAGGAAGCCGCGCAGAAATACACGTTCCAATGGTGAATGCTACTTTCCATATACAATGAAACAACCCCGTTTGCTTTTTTTCGTATCAGTTACATTGATTTTTTCGAAAAAGGACACTTACAACATGTACCTGTACATACAACGTCTCGCACGCACAGCGCTCCTGGTGCTGTGCATTGTAGGAAGTCAATTGGCCGCGCCTGCCACGACACATGCAAGCAGTCGCGCGTGTTTCGATCTATCGAGCGGGTCTGATTTGTCGGGCTGTGATTTTCGTGGCATTGACTTCAGCAACGGCGCATTGTGGAACCTCAACTTCACCGGAGCGGACTTCACTGGCGCCAAGCTCGATGGTGCGGTCCTGACCAACACAAACTTCACCAACGCCAATTTGACCGGCGTATCGTTCAGCGGCACGTCCATGGGTGGAGTCACGCTGACGGGTGCGACCATGACGAATGTCTCGTCGGCAAACATCATCGGTACCCCGAGCGCGCTCCCGACGAATTGGGTGTTGCGGAGTGGCGTTCTGCTTGGTCCGGGTGCGAATTTTCGCAACGCACTTCTCACAGGCATCAACATCGCATCCGTGGATCTGACCGGCGCCACCCTCGCCGGAGTCGTGTCGGGGGGCATCACCGGCACACCGAGCAAACTGCCCACCGATTGGAAGCTCATCGGCGGCTACCTCGTCGGACCCGCAGCCAACCTCGCGGGAGCTCATCTCGCCGGACTCAACCTCAGCACTGCCACGCTCACCAACATCACCTCGGGCGGGGTGACGGGCACGCCCACAGCATTACCTCCCAATTGGAAGCTCATCGGCGGCTACCTCATCGGCCCAAACGTCAATCTCGCTGGCGCCAACCTGGCTGGACTCAACCTCAGCGCTGCCACGCTCACGGGCGTGAAGTCCGGTAGCATCACCGGCACACCCAGCAAGCTCCCGACATTTTGGACCATCAGTGGTGGCTTTCTCATCGGACCAGGTGCGGATTTGTCGGGCAAAAATCTCGGCTCACTCACGCTGACTGAGGCAAACCTCAACAATGCCAATCTGACCGGCGCCGACCTCAGCGGGGCGTTGTTGCGCAATGCATCTCTGGACAGCGCAAATCTCACCAACGCAACGCTCACCGGGGCTTCCCTCAGCGGTGCCGTAATGTCACGCGCAACGCTGACCGGCGTCAAATCGGGCAGGATCTTCATCGGTCCACGCTTCTTCCCCGCCAAGTGGGCGCTGCGCGGTGGTCATCTCGTCGGCCCGAGGGCAAATCTGACCACCGCTGACCTCAGCTTTACGACACTCACGGGTCTCGACCTGACTGGTGCGGATCTGACCAGCGCCAACCTCACCAGTGCCACGATGACAGGCACCAATCTGACCAACGCCAATCTGACCAGCACCAATCTGACCAGTGCGAACCTTACCAATGCGACCCTCACATCCGCCACACTCGCCAGTGCCACCCTGGACGGTACTGTGCTGAGCGGCGTGAAAACGGGGAGTATCAGCGGCAACCCTGCGCTTCTAGCGACTGGCTGGCAGCTTATGAACGGGCACCTGGTCGGCCCCGGCGCCAACCTCACCGGCGCAGACCTCCACGAATATTCTTTGTATGGCCTCAATCTGGCCGGGGTCAACCTCACGGGTGCGACCCTTACCAACGTGGACCTCCGCGGCGCCATCTTGACTGATGCAAACTTCACGAGTGCGAATCTGACCCGCGCCTTGTTTGCCACCGCGACCATGACCAACACGGTGCTGATCAATACGGTTTTGCTCGCTGTCAGCTCGGGATCTATCATCGGCACACCTGCCAGCGTGCCAAACGGCTGGCGCTTTGTACAGGGATATCTGGTCGGTCCCAGCGCTGAGCTCGGCACTGCCAATCTGGGCGGTGCAGATCTTGCTGGTATCGATTTGAGTGGCGCCAACCTTGGTGGTGCAGACATCCGCAGCGCCAATCTCATCGGAGCCAAACTGCTTTCGACCAACTTCGCCGGGACCAACGCCGCCAGTACACTCTTGGACAACGCCAATTTGACTGACGCCAATCTCATGGGAGCAACATTCAGCAACGCATCTCTGCGCCGTGCCAAGCTCTTGCGAGCGGCATTCAGCAACACACAATTCGATGGCACAAATCTCAGCGAAGCAAACTTCGGTGCCATCACCGCGTCAGGCTCGCGCTTTTATCAGGCCAACCTCAGCGGCGCACTACTCGGCAATGCCAACCTCAGTGGAAGCGACTTTTCGCAGTCGAATCTGACCAACGCCAACCTTACCGGCGCAAATCTGACCGGTGCCAACCTCGCACAAGCGACCGTGACCAAAACCAACTTCACCAAAGCCATTCTGAGTAGCGCAAATCTCACCGGCATCAGCGGCAGCGGCACCATCCTGACAAACGCCACACTGCAGGGTGCGGTCCTGTCGTATGTCAATCTCGTCGGCGCGAATCTGACCAGTGCGGTACTCACCGGCGCATCTGGTTCCTTTCCGGTCTTGAAGGACGCAGTCTTTACCAAAGCAACGCTCACCAATACGACCCTGTCGTCCGCCAATCTCACTGGCGCTACCTTCACCGATGCGCTCCTACCCGGGACATCGCTCGCGAGCAGTTCATTGCTGCGTGCCACGCTGACCGGCGCTAACCTGTCCACCACCACGCTGACCCACGTGACCTCGGGGGGGATCATCGGCACGCCCAGGACACTCCCCACGGGTTGGAAGGTGCTCAAAGGGTACCTGCTCGGCCCAACGGCAGACCTGCGTGGCGCAACCCTCACCGATGTTAATATCACGGGGGTCGACCTGTACAGCGCATTGGCCAGCAACCTGCGCAGTGCACGGATCACCGGCACCGCCACAGCACTCCCCTACGGCTGGATTCTCAGCCGTGGGTACCTGATTGGTGCGGGGGCCAATCTCAGCGCGACGAACCTAACGGGAATAAATCTCGGCACCGTGGATCTCATCGGCGTATCGTCTGGCGGCATTACGGGGGTGCCTGCAGTGCTCCCACCAAATTGGCAACTCATCGGGGGCTATCTCATCGGCCCCGGCGCGAATCTGTCCAACGCACGGCTCACAGGGCTCACCCTGGCGAGCGCACACCTCAGCGGCGTCACATCTGGGGGTATCGTCGGCACCCCCACATCGCTCCCCGACCAATGGACAATCCGCTCGGGGTACCTCATCGGACCAGGAGCAGATTTGAGTCGTGCAGAACTCGCTGGCATATCGCTCAGCGGCCTGCACCTCGAAGGAGCAACATTCACCGAAGCCAACCTGCGTTCCGCCAATCTGTCAAACAGCTTCTTGGCAGGGAGTACGTTCTCTTCGACGAACCTCGCCTATGCATTGCTCACGGATGCGGATCTGACCGGCGCTACGTGGGTCTACACGATTTGCCCAGACACTACCAACAGCGAAGACAATGGTTCGACATGCATTGGTCACCTCAGTCCTGCAGCGACACCCACGATAACCGCAACAGCGACTGCCACCGGTACACGCACACGTACAAGCACTGCGACTCGCACGAGCACCCGCACCCCTACCTGCGCCCTGTTTTGCAGCACCCCCACCCATCCGCGACCGACACCCTGATTGCAGGATTTTTCTTGAATACCACCTGCAGATATAACCGTATTTGGTGCGCTGAATGGTACGCGTCATGTCCGGATTCATCACGTCAATCATGCGCGTGCGACCCAGGAAAAGATGGGACTGCGTGCCATTGCGCGGAGCGGTGGCACGCAGTCCCATGACGGGTGAGTGTGGAATGCCACCCACCCCGCCAATCCGTCATGCCATGGCTGCGTCGCTGACGTGGCATCTTCCGCACGTTGCATGTTGGTACGCGTCATGTCCGGATTGATCGCGTCAGTGATACGCGTGCGACCGAGTAAAAGATGGCACGTAGTGCCATGACGGTTTGGTGTGGTGGGATATGACGGGGTGGACAGGATTATTGCTGCGTTGACACTGCGGAGTGCACATCCTAAAATACCCAAATAGATTAACGATGATAAGATGCGCGAGCACCCCCTACTATGTCGTCGACCACACCGCTCACACAGCCACACTTGCGCGTCATAGCAGCCTGCGCCAAGACCTTGAGCACCACTCAGCCGTTCGATGCGCGGGTTGCGCAGGTTTTTGTGTCGATGCGCACGGTGATGTCGTTCGACGAGGTACGGCTCAGTTACTGGACCGACTTCCCCACACGCCAAGGACTGGTCCACGTGGTCGGAGGCGGCACTTGGGGCATCGCCTGGGACGACGAGATGGTGCAGGC
>CANHPK010000169.1 GCA_947462525.1 Roseiflexaceae bacterium
AGAAGGCAGAGGTCAGAAGGTAGAAGGCGCGCAGCGGAGCTGCGTGGGGTTTTTTGGGAGGGGTTTATTGCAATAAACCCCGCTCAAAGCAGGCAATCCGATCCCCGCTCAATGCGGGCAATCCGAACCCCGCTCATACGTCGAGAACCGCACCCCGATACCCGCGCGCTGCGCACGCGTCCGGATCGACCCTGACGCCGACGACCCAGACCACCGTTGCGCCGCTACAGACGAGTGGCCAGGTGGCGCGTTGATACGCCGGGATTTTGGCGTCGACCAGGACATCCTGGATGCGCCGGTGCTTGCCGTGGCCAATCCCAATCACATCGCCGGGTAGACGCGTGCGTAACAGGTAGGGTTGGTCCGCACGCAGGGTGACTGCCCATGGTGATGGAGTGGTCGGTGTATCGGCGTTGGTGCAGATCACCTGTGCAGCGGTGAGTGCAATGGACGCACCCGGTTGGATTGCACACGGTGCGCCCGTGTATGCGTAGGGCGAAAGGGCCAGCGCGCCGCGCCGCTGCAAACGGGCACGATTGCCGTCCCACTGGAGGATGAGGTGTTGGGGCAGGGGTATTGTCGGGGCGCTGTGGTCGAGGAGTGCCTGGTGGAGCGTCGCGATGTGCTCGTCGTCGATGCCGCGTAGGCTGCCCAGGCACGTCTGCATGAGGCGCCGCAGGGCAGCGGTTTGGAGCGCACGATGCAGGGTAACGTAGACGGCACGGTCGATCGTCGGGCCGCCCGGCGTCGTGTCGACTAGGTGTGGCCAGACGTCGTCGAGGGCTGCTTCGATAAACGCGTCGGCATCGCGCAGGTGCTGGGCCGTGCTGGCCAGAATCCGATTGAGTTGGGGTTGTTCGGCGCGGAGCGCAGGCAGATGCTGGGTACGCACCCGCACGCGGAACGACGTCTGTTTGGTGTTGGACGGATCGCTCCGCGGCGTCAGCTCCATTGCGGTGACATAGGCGTCGATGACGCGACGATCGATGTCCAACAGGGGGCGAACGAGGGCAGCGCGCCCGCCGTTTACGCCAGCAGCCCAGGCCTGCCAGGGGACGGAACGGGCCATGCCGGCCAATCCACGGACTCCACTGCCGCGGAGCAAGCGCATCACCACGGTCTCGGCTTGGTCGTCGCGGGTATGGGCAACCAACACCACATCGGCATCGCACGCGGCAGCATAGTGGGCGAGGCGGCGATAGCGCACTACGCGCGCGGCCTCGCTCAGATTGGGGTGGTCGGGCGCTTCGCGCGGGATGTCGGCCTGTTCGGTATGGCAGGGGATGTTCCATGCCGCGCAACAGGTGCGCACATACGTCGCATCGGCGGCGGACTCGGCGCCGCGCAGGCCATGGTCGAGGTGATAAACCGCCAGCGCTGGTGCGTGGCGCGTCTGAGATAACGCATGCAAGAGCACCAGCGAGTCGGGGCCGCCGGATACCGCCACGACGATGCGCTGGGCATTCTGCAGGGCAGGGTGCTCTGCCAGAAGGGTGTGGAGCGGGTGTGCGTTCACGGCAGAACGATAGTCACGACGACGAGCTGTCGCTGGTCGGCATAGGGGATCTCGCTGATGTCTGGCATGTTCCCGCTGACCGGCGTCCAGCCATAGAGGACCGCGCGCCGTTCGAGGGGCTGATTGACTGCACCGCACGGCCCCGTGATGCGCTCGTAGACGGCTTGGATGCTGACCATGTGCCCCGCTGGGCTGGGGATGTCGCAGGGGAACGACGGGCTGTCTTGGGTGATTGCAATGGGCACATCGACTCCCGGGGTGATGGTGCCGAGTGACTGTGCGAAGCTGCCTATCTGGAGGTAGGCATCGCTCAGCGGTTGCCCTGCGATACGGATGGTCCCGTGCAACAGGTCAGGCGTGGTCTTGAGCGCCGTGCTGACGCTGAGCGGCGCCGGTACGTACTCACTGGTGGTGACGAACTGCATCGAGCCGACATCGGCAGCGAGGTTGAGTGTGCTCGTGTCGGTGCCATCGCTGGTGACCGCGACGGTATCCGAGGTGAACGAGAGTTTTTGCATGCTGGTCACCCCTGTCGCTTGAGCGACAAAGGTAGTCCGGAACGGTGCATACACGCCGCTGGTGGTTGTCGCATACCCGTCGGGACTGTCGGCTGTTTGCTGCACGATACGCAAGCCGTAGACCTGTGGCGTCGTGCCCCGCGACAGATACACCGAACCGATGATGAGCAAGGCGTACACCACCGCCGTGGCCGGGATGGTGACCCAGGCCGCATCGAGTTGGTTCCTGCGCTTCAGGATGAGGTAGGTGGCCGGACCGATGATGCTGATATACACCAACGCAATCAAAAAGAGCAGCCATGGCGTGGGCTGTTGGACAGAAGCGACGGTCAGACTGGTCATCAACGGGTCAAAGACACTATTGGTCGACGGCAGGGTAATGGTCGCCATATAGGTATAGGTCGATGGAGCCAAAACAGGCTGCCAGTACCAATACTGCCCGCTCCAGCCGTCGCTATCGGCGAGTGCCAATGCGCTCTGATAGACCGTCCCCCGTCCAACTGCACGTTGCCAAAGCAACGGACTGCCGGCGTGGACCTGAGTAGCATCGGGTAGGGCACGGACCGCCGGGATGCGCACCGTGCTAGGCAACGCCGGTGCCGCGGCACTCCCCAGCGTGGTGACTGCAGGGAGTGTAGGATCGATGACAAACGGGGCAATAGGGCTGAGCATTGCGCCAGCTGGGCCGGCAATCACCAAGCGTCCGCCCAGTTCGCACCAGAGTCGCAGGGTCCGCAACTGGGCGTCGGTGAGGACGCTGGTATTCGAAATGAGGATCGTATTGACGCCCTGGAGGGCGATGATGTTGGTGGGCAGGGCGGCGGCGCGGATGGTACGCACAACCGGGGTCGAGCCATCGACCGAGACAGTGGAGGTGAAGGTCGTGGCCAGCGTGGTTTGATCGGCGACGATGACATTGAGCTGGCCGATGGCGACTTGGGCATCGATTTGGGTGCTGGCGATTATCCCCTCGCTGCTCCGCACCCGCGCAATGATGCTGCGTGCAGAGGACGGCATGACCATCACCGTGTCGATGGTGACAGGCGTCCCGGCTTGGAGCGCGAGGGCACGCTGCCAGGTGATGGTGGGTTGCGAATCTGCGGTAACCACCCATTCGATGGTGACCGGCATGTCGATGGGGATATCGTCGATGGTGATGCGGACGGGGGTCCAACTGTCTGCGAAATAGACATTTTCGTAGCCGACTGCGGTGGTAATCGAGACGCGATTGGTGACTTGGGCAGCCACCGCGTGGGGGACCACCACGAGGCAGACAATGGCGATAATCAACAAGCGGAAAAGTCGCATAGCGTACCTCAGGGGTGCGAGCGCATTCCTGCGGGAACGAGACTCAGCACATAAGCGAGGGTATCAGCGGGGGATTGGGTGTCGCCGTTGATGTGGACAGCGTCGGGGGCAGGTTGCATGACGTGGGCGTCACGGGCATCGCGATTGGCAATCGAATCGTACAGGGCATGTTCGTCGACGCTGTCGCCGCGACCAACGAGTTCGGCACTGCGGCGGCGGGTGCGTTCGGCAATCGAGACATCGAGGTAGATTTTGAGGGGGGCTTCGGGCAGTACAATAGAACCAATATCGCGACCGACCATGACCACGTTCCCGCGCATACCGATGGCACGCTGTTGGGCGCGCAAGATGACCCGTACTGCGGGATGGCCGGCTGCGGTCGAGACGGCGCGTTCGACGCGTTGTTCGCGGATGTCCCAGGTGACGTCGCGGCCATCGAGGGTAATGGTGTATTGCCGACCATCGGCGACGGTGGGTGGTTGCACCCCGATATCGATGCGTTCGGCACAGGCAGCAACAGCAGTGCCATCGCTGGGGTCGATATCGGCATCGAGCACGGCGAGGGTCAAGGCGCGATACATCACGCCGGTGTCGAAGTAGACGAATCCGAGCGCAGCGGCCAACGACGCACCCAATGTGCTTTTGCCGGACCCAGCGGGGCCATCGATGGTGATTGCGCGGGGAGTATTCATGCGACCTCTTGTAACAGCTGATACATACGCGATTATACGGTATTGCAGCGCCTCCCCGAGCACAATGGTGGGACGTGCGCAATGACCGGCCGCTTGCCGATAGTGCGCCGCTGGGGGTGGGTTGCGTTGCTGGGCTGTGCCATGGTCTTGGGAGCGTTGCTACGCGGGCAGGCCTTGTACCGCTGGGACGGCGTGGCTATGCAGCACCCGGACGAGCGATTTTTGGTGTACACCGCGTATTATGTGTCGGTGCCGCCTGATTTCCGTAGCTACCTGACGACATCGTGTCCACCGACCGCATTGGTGCCGGCGGCACCGTCGGGGAGCGCAGATCTCACGGCGAAGCTTTCCCCTGCTGCCGGGAATACCCCGTCGACTCCCCCCGCCTGCAATACTCTCAATCCACGCACCCAAGACTGGTCGCGCGTGTTCGTTTATGGCACATTGCCCACCACGCTGATGCGTGTGGTCAGCACGGCGGTGTATGGGGCAGACGCCCGCCCGCTGGACATCCGCAATGTGGGCCGAACAATCGCCTGCATCTCCGAGATAGTTGCAATCCTGATGGTCTATCTGTTGGCGCGTGGGCTGACGGTACGCCCGTTTGCTGCCGTGGCGGCACTACTGTATGCACTCGCGCCGTTGCCCATCCAGCTCAGTCATTTTGCTACGGTCGATGCCATGGCCAGCCCGTGGGTCCTCGCGGCGCTGGCGCTCGCGGTGCGCATGCCGCGACTGCGCTGGCCGGGCTGGCTGGCGCTGGCGCTGTGCATTGCGGTGGCGGCGGCGATGCGCATTACGTTGCTCAGCCTGTGGGTGCTGGTACCCCTGCACTGGCTGGTTGTACGACAACTACCGACCCGGCGCCAGGTCGGGCAGGTGCTGCTGGCGGGCAGTCTGTCGCTCGTCGGGTTGTGGCTATGCGACCCGACGATATGGAACGGCTGGTGGTTCGACGCGCGCTGGCTCCACGCCATTGTGCTCGCCGGCCG
>CANHPK010000170.1 GCA_947462525.1 Roseiflexaceae bacterium
GATCACAACGGGCGCCTGGTTGCCTGCCATCTCTATACGGAAGGGGCATAACCGTGACGCATTTGCTCGAGTTTCGTAACGTTACCAAAACATATACGCGCGGTTACTTCTCTGATGCAGGGACCACCGCGTTACAAGACTTTTCGATGGTGTTGGACGAAGATTCGCCGACCATCATGACGGTCGCCGGCGAGTCCGGCAGCGGCAAAACCACCATCGCCATGTTGTTGTTGGGCTTTATCGAGCCCACCAAGGGTGAGATTCTCTACAAAGGGAAGAACATCAAAAACTTGCGTGGTGAAGAACGGATGACCTTCCGCCGTGAAGTCCAAGCGGTCTTCCAAGATCCGTTTGCCGTCTTCAACCCGTTCTATACCGTCGACCATTTGTTGACCGTGCCGATTGAACGCTTCAAGTTGGCCAAATCCAAGGCCGATGCACGCAACAAAATGGAAGAAGCGTTGTCGTCGGTCGGTTTGCGCCCCGAAGACATCCTTGGCCGGTTCCCGCACCAGTTGTCTGGCGGTCAACGCCAACGCATCAACGTGGCCCGTGCTTTGCTGCTGAAGCCCAAAGTACTCGTCGCCGACGAACCAGTATCGATGGTGGACGCATCGCTGCGTGCCAACATCCTCGAGTCACTGCGTGGATTGCACCGCGACCACGGTGTATCGATTGTCTACATTACCCACGACCTGACCACGGCATACCACGTCGCGAACTCGATTGTGGTGCTCTACAAGGGTGGCGTCATGGAGGCCGGCGATGTCGAGACTGTCATCCAGAAGCCCGAGCACCCGTACACGAAATTGCTCATCGATTCGATTCCGTGGCCCGAGCTCGATCGCCGCTGGGGCAGTGACGGTATGATGGTCAAAGAAGCCGATGGCAGCGACAAAGGTGCCAAGGGTTGCCGCTTCATGGGACGTTGTCCGCATGCGGTCGATGCGTGTGGGACCAGTGTTCCACCGTTGTTTCGTGTGGGCCCAACACAAGTTGCATCATGTGTGCTGCATTCGGCGAAACCGGTCCTGCCAGCTGCACAATTGACTGACGTCTTGCCGGTATAAGTAGGTTCTCGCATCGGGCGCACGTATGCCGGTACGCAAGTATTTCCGCAGTGCGCCCTTGATGGAAGAAACGGACATTGACATGGTCGTCAGTGAATGGTCGCCGAGTGATCAGTTGTCGTACCGTTGTCGGCGCACGTCCCGCAAGCCAGCCATGGATGGTCGGTTAGCGTGTCCCGTCTGGCAACAGGCAGAACAATCCCCCCGATTTGTCGATATGATTAGTGGTGCGCCGGGTCTGTACGACACACGTTCCGCTGCCGTCTGGGACGACGAGGCGTTGTATGTAGGATTTTGGGTGGAAGAGCCGCAAGTGGCTGCCACGCAAACTACACGCGACAGCCTCGTTTTTTTGGAAAACGATGTCGAAGTCTTCATCGACGGTGGTGACGCGTACTACGAGTTCGAAATAAACGCCCTGGGTACCATCTACGAAGTCTTTTTCGTCTGGGAAGACGCGTGGAAGAAGGGCGGAGTCTGGGACACCCCAGAATTCGACGTCCATGACCACAGCGCCATTCTCTTCGGCGGTAATCACGACCGCAGTGCACAACACTTCTGGCGTGGCACCCATCCGCGTGGGTTGCGCTGGGCATACCGACACTATGACCTGCCAGGCCTCCAATCTGCGGTGTACATCGATGGCGAAATCAACAATCCGGCAGTGATTGACCGTGGTTGGCGCGTCGAATTGGCGTTCCCATGGGCAGGGATGAAGCATCTCGCGCATGGCCGATCGTTGCCGCCCAAGGCCGGTGATGAGTGGCGGATTTTCTTTGGGCGCTTCCAGAAGCTCGAGCTCGCAGGGCAACAGGTTTCGCAACCGGCTGCTTGGAGTTGGGGCAAAGTGGGGTCCGGTGATAACCACATCCCTGAGCGCTTCACCAAGATCATCTTCGACGACCGTGATGTCATGGGGAACGCATGACCCCGACATCACAAACATACATCGGAACCGACGGGTTTGAGCGGATAGTTGTCCAAAACGCATGTCTGCGCTGCGTCTACATGCCCGGATTGGGCGGCAAAATTGCAAGCATTGTCGATGTACGCACCAACCGAGAGTGGTTGTGGCGCCATCCACGGATGGCGTATGCGATTGTGCCGTCGACCGCCTCATATGTAGCGACGGCGGACACCGGTGGGTGGGACGAATGTTTCCCGACTGTTGGTGCCTGTCAGTACCCCGCCGACCCATGGTTGGGGGCGTACCTCGCCGATCACGGAGAACTGTGGTGTCAAACGCCGCAGACGACTGTCGAGACGGTCGATAGCGGAGTGCAGATAACCACTGTATGGCAGGGCATCAATCTGCCATACACGTTTGAGCGTCAGCTGCGCGTCGACATGAGTAATCAGATGACGCTGGATTACACCGTCACCAATCACGGGACAGCCCCGATGCACTGGATCTGGTGCGCACATCCGTTGATGGCCATCGAGCCTGGGATGGGTGTGTATACGCCTGAGGGGACGACGTTTTTCCGCCAAGATGCACAGGGCAATCTCATCCCCGAGCCTGCCGACGCTATCCGCCCCAGCGCGACACAGACGCTCGATTTGCGCGTGTTGCCGGAGCGCACCAGTGGGTATGGGGTCAAACTGTACAGCGATGTGCTCCCCAAGGGTTGGGTATCGTTGCGCGCCGACAACGGATCGTTGTCGATGGATTGGGTTGTCGCGGATGTGCCGCAGTTGGCCATCTGGTTCAATGCTGGTGCGTGGTCTGCGGACGGCGGGACGCCGTATTACAACATGGGGATCGAGCCGGCAATTGGCGTCTATGACCCACTGTCGGATGCATATACCAAAACATCAACCTATGCCACCCTCGCTCCGGGTCAGCACCGTTGCTGGCAGGTGCGGGTGCGAATCGATGCGGACACAAAAGGAGCCTGACGTGATCAAGATTGCGGAGTTTTTGCCACCCACACCATCGATGTTGTGGACACTCTCGAAGCAGTGTGGTGTTGACTATGCGGTCGGTGGTTTGCCATTCGGCGACCCGATGAACGGGACCGATGGTGCCTGTGACTATCTGCCACTGTTGCGCATGAAGCAGAAGTATGAGGACGGCGGGTTCAAGCTCGAAGTCATCGAAGCACGCCCACCATTGAACCTCGCCAAGCGCGGGCTCCCTGGTCGCGATGCCGAAATCGACGTCGCCTGTGCGCTCATCGAAAACATGGGTCGCCTCAAGATCCCCGTCTGGTGCTACGAATGGATGACCGATTTCAACTGGATGCGGACCGCCACGACGACCCCATCACGTGGTGGCAGCGTGGTCACCAGCTATGACCATAGCCTGATGGCAGATGCCCCCAACACCGAGCTTGGTCCCATCAGCGAAGAAGAACTCTGGACGAACCTCGAGTACTTCATGAAGCGCATCGTCCCGGTCGCCGAAAAAGCCGGTGTCAAGTTGGCCATGCACCCCGATGATCCACCGCGTTCACCCATCCGCGGCGTGGGCCGTATCATGCGTACAGTGGACAACTACCAGCGCCTCATCGACATGATTCCGAGCCCCGTCAACGGCATTACCATGTGCCAAGGCAACTTCACCTTGATGACCGATGATTTGCCTGCGGCGATTCGCAAGTTCGGCAAGCAAAACAAGATTTTCTTTGTCCACTTCCGTGATGTCATCGGCAACAAGGACAAGTTCGAAGAATCATGGCACGACGCCGGCAAAACCGACATGACTGCATGTATGCAGGCATACAAAGACATCAATTTCAATGGTGTGTTGCGCCCTGACCACGTCCCAACGGTGGCTGGTGATAGCAACGAAAACGCCGGCTACTCCGCATTCGGACGGTTGTACGCCATTGGCTACATTCGTGGTCTGCGTGAAGTCGTCTGGGGTGAAAAAGGGAACTAACCAATCGTAACGGCGCGCGTCTGCTCTTCATGGAGCCAGACGCGTTGCCCGTGGGGATACACGGAGCAGACATGCGCATCGCGGTCACCGGTGGGAGTGGGAGTGTGGGCAAGCACGTCATTGCGAAAGCGGTCGCCATGGGGCACAGCGTGCGCAATATTGACCGTGTACAAGCCCCAGAAGGGTCTATCCCCGCGGGAGTCGAATACATCAATGCAGAGTTGTCGGACTATCAGTCCTTCCATGATGCCATTGACGGGTTCGATGTGTTGATACATTTGGCGGCTATACCTGCACCGGGGGGCTATCCCGAGCACGTGGTGCACAACAACAATGTCACTAGTAGTTACAACGCATTGTTGGCGGCAGCCAAAGTTGGTATCAAGCGGGTTGTGCAGGCATCGAGTATCAATGCTATAGGCGCGGTGTATAGCCGTTGGCCGACGTATGAGTATTTGCCGGTAACGGAACTCCACCCGACGTACAGCGAAGACCCGTATAGCTTGTCGAAGTGGATCTGCGAGATACAAGGCGACGCGATGGCACGACGCTACGAAGACATGACCATTGCCTCGTTGCGCTTCCACTGGGTGGTCGCCAATCTCGAAATGGCGCAGACCCGCGCCAACAACAATTCTGATTCAAACGCCAAACAGCTCTGGGCGTATACGCTGGCAGAATCTGCTGCCCGCGCGTGTCTGGCGATTTTGGATGCACCCTACGTCGGTCACGAGGCGTTTTATATCGTGTCGCCGACGACAGTGATGGCCGAATCGACGCCCGATTTGATTACCCAGTGGTGGCCGAAGGTCCCATTGACGCAACCCATCAGCGGGCAACAAGGTGTGTATGACTGCAGCAAGGCGTTTCGGCTTTTGGGCTGGACGCATTGATTTCTGCGTGATTTTTTATGTGAAAGGGTACCCCCAATGACGTGGCATGTACAACCGACCCGTGAGGCAATGATTGCCCTGACGTCCGAGAATCCGTTCGAGCGCTTCGCCGACGGCCGACCAAAAGTGCCCGATGATTTAATCGAACGCATGAAGTTGGTCACCACCGA
>CANHPK010000171.1 GCA_947462525.1 Roseiflexaceae bacterium
CGGCCTTCGATTTTTTGGGCCCAGTCGACGATTTGTTGGACCTCGCTGCTCGAGTCGTAGAGCTGGCGGAACTCGGCGGTCTTGAGCTCTTCGGGCTTGGCGAGGGCGTCTTTGAGGGTCAAATTGGGATTGGTGGGGATGAGTTTGGCAATCCGGTCGACCTCGTTGAGGGGGATGTCGAGGGCGCGGCCGACGTCACGGATCGCGGCTTTGGCTCCAAGGGTGCCGTAGGTGACGATCTGGGCAGTGTTTTCGCGGCCGTATTTGTTGGCGATGTAATCGATGATTTCGCCACGGCGGCTATCGGCGAAATCGACGTCGATGTCGGGCATCTCGAGGCGTTCACGCGACAGGAAGCGCTCGAACAACATGCGATTGGTAATCGGGTCGACGTCAGTCACACCCAGACTGTACAGCACCAGTGATGCGCCGGCCGAACCACGCGGCAGACAGGGGATGTTGCGCGAGCGTGCGTACGAGATGTAGTCCCAGACAATCAGAATGTAATCGGGGAACCCCGTCGCATTGATGACATCGAGTTCGTAGTCGAGGCGCTCGGGATAGCCCGGCGGGATCATACCATTGAAGCGCTTGGTGAGGCCTTCGTAGCTCACATGGCGCAGGTACGAGGCAGCGTCGAAGCCAGCGGGGATGTCGAACACAGGCAGCTCGACGCGGCCGAAGTCGAGTTTGAGGTTGACCATGTCGGCAATGCGCCGGGTGTTGTCGATGGGGGCTGTGCCGTAGTGTTTGAAGCGCTTGTAGACGTCGTCGGCCGAGAGGATGTGGTAGCTCTCGTCCATGTCGTATTTTTTGGAGCAGAGCTCCTGCAGGGTCATGTTGAAGCCCATGGCCATGATCATGCGATGGGCATCGAGGTCTTGGGCCCGCACGAAGTGGCTGTCGCAGGTCGCCACCAGGGGAATCCCCAGCTCAGCGCCGATTTTGACCAGTTCGTCGTTGACCTCTACCAGTTCGGGGGCGTTTTCGTGGAGCTGGAGCTCGAGGTAATAGCGGTCGGGACCGAGCAGATCGCGGAACCATGCGGCCGACGCGCGGGCTTTGTCGGGCTGCTTGTTCATGATGTGCTGGGCGACTTCGCCTGCGAGACACGCCGAGGTAACGACCAGGCCTTCGTGGTATTGCTCGAGCAGTTCGCGGTCGATGCGCGGCCGTGCAAAGATACCCTTGCTGCCCATCCCCTCGAGGTGGGCGCGGGTCGTCAGCTTGACGAGGTTTTGGTAGCCGGTGTAGTTGGTGGCCAGCGTCAACAGGTGGTGATAGTTTTTGCCGCCGCGCTGGGTGGCGTCGCCGCGCCCACCGGGTGACATGTATGCCTCGAGGCCGATGATGGGCTTGACGTTGGCCTTTTTGGCGGCGTTGTAGAAATCTATCGCACCGTACATGACGCCGTGGTCGGTCATGGCGATGCTGTCCATATTGAGTTCGGCGGCGCGTTCGACGATGCCCTTGATGGTGGCATAGCCGTCGAGCAGGCTGTATTCGGAGTGCACGTGCAGGTGGACAAAATCGTTCATGGGTGTACCATTGTGCTAGGTCGCTACGGCGACGCCGAGGGTAACTGTAGTATAGCAGAAAACGCGGTTGGTGTAAAGTCTTTTTGACGCATCAGAAAGCCAAAAACCGCACATTCACATAATGTACGCTGGTGGGGATTGATGGGAGTGGAGCAGAAGGAGCGCGCGATGTGTGGAGCTGCCCGATTCCGCTGGAAGGACTTGCTCGATCCGCTGATTGCCAAAGGCATCCCCATCGGTCCGCAACCCAAACCCACGCAAGAACCGAGCGCGACGAGTGCTGATACGGATACGCTGTACGAATCGCGCTACTGGTCCGGTGAGCCGATTTTGCCGGTGGTGCACAACGGCGTGCTCGCGCTGTGTCGGTGGGGGAACCGCAACGAAACGCGTGCATATCCACCGAGCGGGTGGGCCAAACACGAGAGTTATGCGGCAGGGGTCTGGGATCGGTACCAGCCGACGATGGTGACAGTCCCGCTCGTGGCGGGCTACGAAAAAGGGGTGTGGTACGGGATCGACCATGGAGTGCGTGGGCTGGTGGTCGGTGCAGGTGCCGATCAGCGCGTCTACATGCTGACCACTGCTGCTGACGCGGCCTACGCACAGTTGACAGACCATGACCGTATGCCGTGGCTGATCGATCAGACGGTGGTCGTGCCGCATGCAGGGAGCCGCAGTCAGCTCCGCTTATGGTGAGCGGGTGAGGGTGACGGTGATGCGGCCGCGGTAGCGACTACTGCCGTCGGTGTTGGTGGCGACGTGTTCTGGGGGGGCGCCGAGGAAGCTCGGCGTGCCGAGTTGGGTCCACTCGGCACCGTAGGTGTCGGTGAGGTGTGCACTCAGGGCGTTCTGGAACGACGCATCGAGCGTGACATCAGAGGGGACATTGACCTCGAGGAGCACGCTGATGGTCTGGGCGTCGGCCTGCCAGGGTTGCCAATTGGTGCCGCCGTTGCTGAGGACCAACATCGCGACACAGAGGATGACGGCTACCACAAAGGCAAAGACGCGCCAGCGGGTCTGCGGGGCAATGACGATGGCTGCGTGCTCCATCGTGACCGAGCGTTCGCTGCTGCGGTCGATATCGGCTGCGGCGGCTTCGATGTGTTGGGCAAAGGCGAAATCGAGCTCGTGCGTCTGGATGGGATTGTCATCGGGGTCGGTGATGACGGTGGTGATATAGGCTGCGCTGATGTCGTCGGTGAGGAGCGTTGCAGGGGCAGCGACGACGGGAGCACTCGCCGAGGCGAGGTACTCGGGCTCGGTAGGCAAAAACAACGGTGCCGACATCGGAGCGATGGGGGTGTTGGGGAGTGTGAGCGGGGTAGATGCGACGGTGGGGATGGGCGATGTCGCGCCGAGAATGGCGAACTGGACCGTCTCGTCGCCGCGCAAGACCGTGCGTATTGAGTCGCGCATCTCGAGGATGCTGGTGAACCGGTCGGTGGGGGCGAGCTGCAGCGCGGTCGAAAGAATGGCTGCGGTATTGGCAGATACCCCTGGCACCAGCTCGCGGATGGGGGTATAGGTAAACGGCTTGTGGCCACGCGGGTCGCGCCCGCTGAGCAGGTGGTGCATGGTAGCGCCGAGGGCATAGATATCGGCAGATGGCGAGATGTCGCCGCGATACTGCTCGGGTGGGGCATAGCCTGGCGTCCCCATGATGTTGCCGCGCTGGCTGTTGGTGAAGCGGGCGATGCCGAAGTCGATCATCGTGACCGTGCCGTCCGAGTCGTACATGATGTTGGACGGCTTGACGTCGCGGAAGATGACCGGGTTGGCCTGGTTGTGCAGATAGTGCAGGATATCGCAGACTTGATTGGCGATGCTCAACACGGTCGATTCGTCGAGCATGCCGCGTTGACGCAGGATGTCTTCGAGATCGGTGCCACGGACGTAGTCCATGACGATGTAGACGCGGCCGTTGTCGATGATACAGCTATAAAAGCGCGGAATCCCCGGGTGTGCGAGGGTCGCGAGCAGTCGTGCTTCGATGGCACAGCGTTGGAATGCCTCGACCGTGCGTTCAGGATCGAGCGGCAGCATGATTTCTTTAATTGCATAGGTGCGATGCGTGCTGTCGTCGATTGCTTCGAAGATGACCGCTTGGCCGCCGGTCTTGATGAGGCGTGTCAGCGAGTAGCGCACCGCACCGTCGACGAACGAAAGGGCATGCCCACAAAAACGGCACGTGTCGGCACGACGCGGATTGATGCGTCGGCAACTCGGGCAGAGGATGTCGGAACGGCTGGTCATGCCAGGATGCCTCGATGTCTCAGGAACGGCGGTCGAAAATCGCCAGCGTCTCGAAGTGCGGGGTCTGCGGGAACATGTCGTAGCCGATGAGTGAGGTGAGATTGTAGCCCTCGGCGAGGAGTTTGGCATCCTCGATTTGGGACAACGGATTGCACGACACATAGACGACACGTTGCGGCCGGTGACGGAGAATTTCTTTACAGACGGGAGCACCCAAACCAACCCTCGGTGGGTCTACGACCATTGTATCAAATGTGCGGTTGGTATTTCTTAAGAATTCAGCCACATCGGCGACTTCGGCAGTGACATTGGTGTGGTGGTTGGTTTGGATATTTGCCTGGCAGAGGTCGATACTCTCGGCGAATGATTCGACACAATGGACAGACTGGGCGGTTGCGGCGAGATGGAGGGCGATAGTGCCAACGCCACCATACAGGTCGGCGACGTGTTGGCCGGCAGGTACAGCAGCACCGATGTGGGCGAGCATGTCATCGAGCAAATAGACGTTGTTTTGGAAGAACGTATTGGGGCCAATGTGTAAGGTATTTGCACCGATGCGCATGGGCAACAGCGGTGAGCCCCAGTGTTTGTAGGGGGTCCCAAACGAGACATCGGCGGGTGAGTCGTTGCGCAGCCAATGGATGCCGACGATGGCTGGATTGGCCAGGGCTGCCTGGGCGACGGATGCAATGGCTCCCTCGGCGTTGTCGTCGGGTGCAGAGGTGATGAAGGCAAGCATGTAGCGGTCATCGGGGCTGCGGCGGACGACGATATAGCGCAGGATGCCTTCGTGGCTCCGCAGATTGTAATCGGGGACGCCGGCGGCGATGAGTTGTTGCCAGATGGCGTGCGCAATGGCAAATGCGTCGGTGGGAATGAGATGGCAGGTCGTCAGGTCAATGATGTAGTTAAACTTGCCCCCGCGGCGCAGTCCGAAGCGCCCTTTGCTGGCGATGAAATCCATGCGGGTGCGGTAGTGCAACGGGTCAGGGGATGCAACGACGGTTGGGGTGGGGATGCTACCGGGCAGGGTATCAGCCCAGAGGGCGATGAGGGCCTGGGTTTTGGCGGCGATTTGGTCGGGGTAGCTGATATCTTGGAAGGTGCACCCACCGCACATGTCGCTCGGTGGCGCATGTGGGCAGAGCGGGGTGATTTTGACGGCGTTTTTCGCATGGAGGATGATTTCGCGGCGGAACAATTTGGGTGTCAGCATAAC
>CANHPK010000172.1 GCA_947462525.1 Roseiflexaceae bacterium
ACACTGGGCGACACCGACACAGCCGTGAGCGCACGCTCCGAGGCCCGCATCCGCATCACCCCCGGCAGCTACACCTACTGGGCACGGGTGACCGATCGCGCCGGCACCACCGTCGACTCGAACGAAATCGCCGTCGAATTCTTGGTCCCTGGTGAGACACCGTTGGCGATCAAATCGCAGACCGGCGACCTCGATGTGATTGCCCGCGAAGGCAGCAAACGGGTCCAACTCAAGGTCGAAGCCCAGGGCGGCACCAAGCCATACGACACCATCTGGTACGAGGGTAATTCGGGCGACACCAGTATATCCATCGACAACGGCAGCAGCATCAGCATGGACCTGATCCCCGGTGTGTACGCCTATTGGGCACAAGTCACCGATGCAAACGGCGATGTCGTCGATTCGTCGACCATCAATGTGAACGTAACGGCCGAACCACTGGCGTTCATCACCGAGCCCGCCAACACCAATGTCGTCTGGCGCACCGCTACGACATCCAAGGCAGTCTTGTATGCCCGAGCCCGGGGCGGAGTCGCTCCATACAGCTACAACTGGCTCCTCGAAGGTGCATCGGTCGGAACGAATCCCACATTGCTGGTCGCCTTCGGCGCGGTCACCGATGCCCCCCGCAACTATAGTGTTGAAGTAACCGATGCAAACGGCGACGTGATTACCTCACGCACTGCAGTCGTCCGTATCGTTGTCCCACCCATCAAGATCATCAGCTCGACCACGAGCGTGACCGCACGCTGGTCCGGCAGTGACGCAGTGTTCAGCCTGAGTGCTGCAGCAACCGGTGGTGCTGGCGCTTTGACCTACACCTGGTACAGCGGCACCCCCACGGCACCGGGTGCAGTGGTTGGCACCGGTCGCGTCGCCAGTATCCGCGTCAGCAATGCCACTGCCGGGTCGTACCCCTACCACCTGGTCGTGACGGACGTCGCCAGCACCCGTGCCGTCAGTCGTGTGGCGATGGTCCGCATCCCTGCATCGACAATCCCAACGGCGACCCGCACCGTCGTGGTCCCAACGGCCACCGCAGTCCCACCAACGGCTACTGCCGAGCCAACGGTTGCCCCGACCGAAGTCCCGACCGCTGAACCGACGGTTTCCCCGACCGAAGTCCCGACCACTGAACCAACAGTTGCACCGACCGAAGTCCCAACTGCTGAACCAACAGTTGCCCCGACCGAGGTCCCAACTGCTGAACCAACAGTTGCCCCGACCGAGGTCCCTACTGCTGAACCGACCATCATGCCAACACCGTTCCGCATCACCCGCTAACGAGCCCCAACGCACGAGCGCTCCTGACGACAGTCAGGGGCGCTCGTGCGTTGGGGATTATGAATTATGAATGTGGAATTATGAATGGGTTTTATAGAAATACGATGAAAATGAAGTGATCATCCACACGGAAGAGTCCGTTGACGCGATAGCGTTACGAAGCTTTTTCCTTGAGCGTTTTGTTGATGCATCCGAGTATCTTCGTGAGTTCCACACCGAGTGGGTAGCATTGCTCATACACATCCGGAGTTATACAGGACGCATCGTGCAGAACATTCAACCAAAACACACACTCATTGGCCTCTTTGTAGGCAATTGCCATTTTGTGACGAAAGTCGGCACGTGACTCCGCAGCAATCCCTTCGTGGACATTTGCGCCGATGCTTGTGGCAGATCGTACCAGTTGAATCAACAATGGTCTCAGTGTATAGTCGTTGGCTTGTACTCTGTAGATCCGTAGTACCCTCAGCGCAAATGCGTAACTCTTGTCGACAACGATGTTCGGCTTCTTCATGACTGCTCCTCTGCAAATACTTGCTCGAAGCGTAGTCCATGGGCGTTACCAAATCATTACCAAGCAAATGCAATCATCTATCCAAATTCCTAATTCATAATTCATAATTCATAATTCCTCATTCTTCCCTGTGTTTTTCGTCGCGCCAGCGCAGCACCGGCACCTCGACAAACCGATAGCTGAGCGTCGCCAAAATGACGGCACCACCCAGGTACACGGCTACGTTCCGCACCCACTCAGACCAGGTCGTCGCCGACCCAAACCACAGGTGCACGCGCTGTTCCCACATGCTGTGATAGAGGTAGAGCGAATAGCTGATAAGTGCCACCGCCCGTACAACCCAATCGCGGCGTGGTCCGCCCAGGGTCTGCCAGCGTTCGAGTGCGGGGATGAGCAGTGCTGCCCCGACGGTCATGGCCGTGTGCCCGAGCACGATGCTAGCCACCAGCCACCGTGGCGCATCGACCAACAACATCATGCCGACTGCAGCACTCACCAGCCCAATGGGTGCACCATGCGCTCCCAGCCAGGCATACCAATCGGCCCGACGCACCCGTACCACCGCTATCAGCACGCCCCAGATTAGCGAATCAAGGCGCGCATAGATGGCGTAACTGACATTGCCGGCTATGTCGGCGGGGAGCACCAGCGCCAGTGCAGTCCGCACCGCGAAGGCACTCAACCCAATCAGTGACAGTGCCACCATGTATGCGCGGATCCCCGGGAGGAGCCGGAGCAACGGCAACAACACGAGGGGGAACAGCAGATAAAACGCTTCTTCGGCACCGAGACTCCACCAAAAGCCCATCTCACTGGGGAGGACCGCCGGATTGAGTGTGGCGACAAAGAAGATACTCTGGAGGTAGCCACCGACATCGCGCGGCGCAGCAATCAGCCACACCAGGAGCGCCGATACATAGGCGGCCGGCAAGGTGCGCAACCAGCGTCGTGCCCAAAAGCGCCGCACTGCATCCCAGTGACCGAATCGCGGCAAACCCCGGAGCAGAATCGCGCCGATGAGGTAGCCGCTGAGGGCAAAAAAGATGTCGACCCCGACGTCGCCGGCGCTGACAAACCAGCGAAAAATCGCGCGCTCGCTGTTCCAGCTGGGGAACAACAACGGCAACCCGTGGGCCACCACCACACAGCCGACCGCAACCGCGCGGAGCAGGTCCAACCCGATGCGCCGGCCCTGGACACCCTCGACCGCTGCAACAGGCTGCGCCGGCCAGAGTGCTGCCAGCACCATCAGGATGCTCCACAGCTCGCGCCATGGCGACACCAACAGCAATGTCGGATTGGCATAGCCGGTCGCCAACTCTTGCTGGAGCATCACCAACTGGAGCGTCGCCAGCGCACCCCATGCGCCTGCGCCCAGCACCCCACGGCGCCACAACCACAGCGCCGCTGCACCCAATGGCAGCATCCACTGGAGCACCGCCCAGAGCACCCGCGTAAACGGCTGTGCCAATCGGGTGTTGGTCAGCGCCCCGATGCGCACCCCGAGCGCGCGCCGATCGCCGGCCACGACGGTTGTGGGGCTCTGGATGCGTAGCGGCGCACCAGGTGCGCTGACTACATCCAGGAGCATCACGGTGCGCGGTTGTTGCGTCACCGCGAGCTCCACGCGCTGGCGGTTGATTGTCACCACGACCGCGACCGGGGTATCGGTCGGCGCGTGCATCGACAGGGCGAGCACACGCCAATCTGCCCAGCCATGGCGGTCGCGGATCACATTGGTGTCGCCTTTGCTCCAGGCGGTGCCGCCTTCGTCGCCCCACACCCCCTGCACCGCCATCGGATCGCCGAGCGCGATGTACTGACGAACAGGCGCGCTGATGGTCATCTGCAGCGCTCCGTAGGTGACGATGCAGAGCGCAATCATATATGCCAGGATGGGCAACAAACGGTGCATGCGGGTGTTCTGTCTGCGCAGGGTGGACTCTCGTCACTATACCAAAGGAAGGAGCTGGGGATTTACGAATCTTTTTCGGGGTAGTGTTTGTCGCGCCAGTGCAAAAACGGCGTCTCGACCCAATAGAAACTCACCCCAGCGAGCACGAATGTCATCGTCAAATACAACACCAACAAGCCGAGCATCTGTGGCACCGAGTCAGACGACCCAAACCAGATATGAGTCCGGTGCATCGCCATGGTGTGATACAGGTACGCCGAATAACTCACCAATGCTGCCCAGCTTATCGCCCGATCGGCCACGCTCCAGCCGAGCGTGCGTATCTGCTCGAGGCGCGGCAACAACAGTGCCGACCCCAACGTCGCCAATACGTGCGAGAACAATAGTGTCGCCATAAACCAGCGTTGTGGGTCGAGTGCCAGCATATACCCGACCGCAAAGACAAATATGCCGGGTGCGACCCCATGTACGGCGAGCCATTTGAACCATTCGGGCCGGGCGCTCCGTACCCAGGCAATCAAAATCCCCCACAGCATCGAGTCTATGCGTGCATACGGTGCGTAATCGAGATTGCCGGCAATCTCGGACGGGAGCACCAACCCACCGACGAGTCGCACCACAAACGGTACCAACCCGAACACCGCCAACGTCAGCACGAATGCCCGTTGCGCTGGGAAGCGTTTGACGGTGACGTACAGCAACAATGGGAACAGGAGATAGAACAATTCTTCGGTGCCCAAGCTCCACCAGAAGCCGAACTCCTCGGATACACGGGCGGGATTCATCGTCCCGAGAAAAAACAGACTCCACAGATAATCACTCAGGCTTTTGGGGGCCGCAATCAGCCACACCACGACCATCGAAATATACGCCGCCGGCAATGTCCGGAACCAGCGCCGCGCCAAATACCAACGCAACATGGTCGGCTGCCCAAAGCGCGGCAGGCTACGCAACAGAATCGCCCCTATCAGATACCCGCTCAGCGTAAAAAACGTATCGACAGCCATTGCCCCGGTAATCAAGAACCAGCGAAAAATGTCGCGGTTTTGGCTCCACTCGGGCAACATCAATGGGATAAAGTGTGCCACCAAGACGATGAGCAGCGCAGTCCCGCGCGCAAAATCCAACCCGAAGCGCCGCCCGCCACGGGGAATGACAACCTCGCCTGCATACGGGCGGCGCACACCCATGACCACAAAAAACAGACTCAACAGCTCGCGCCACGGCGAGACAAGCAACAACGATGGGTAGGCAAACCCTGTC
>CANHPK010000173.1 GCA_947462525.1 Roseiflexaceae bacterium
ATCGGCATGAACGGCCTGCGCACCGCACTGTTTGGCGACGGCTACTTCATCGAAGACGACGAGGCACCAGCCTATGTGGTGGTCGGCCTCGACACCGAGGTCACCTACGCCAAATTGCGCACCGCCTGCCTGCTTATCCGCGGCGGAGCAACGTTCATCGGTACCAATCCCGACGTGTCGTTGCCCATGCCCGAAGGCCTGGTGCCCGGCGCTGGCTCATTGCTGGCATTCCTCAAAGCAGCCACCGATGTCGAACCGTTTATCATCGGCAAACCCGGCCCGACGATGTTTCATATCGCTACCGAAATCCTGCAGTCCGACCCGCAACGCACCTTGACCATCGGCGATCGCATCGACACCGATGTCGCCGGTGCCCTGGCCGCAGGTATGACTGCTGGTATGGTGTTGACTGGCGTGGTTACGCGCGCCGATGTCGATGCGTCACCGATCAAGCCCGATCTGCTCTATGCTGACTTGCCCGAACTGCTCGAAGCCTGGCATCGGGATATGCAGAAATAAGCAGTTATCAGTTATCAGTGTTTGTTTTAGTTGTTTGTTGTTTGTTGGTTTTGCGCACGACGACGCCTCAAGGCGTGTCGTGCGCTTCTTGCATGCCTCACCTACTAATTACTAATTAGTAATTCTACTGCTAGCCGCGTCGCGCCAACGTCAACCCCGTCACAATCGTAATCGTCCCAATCAAATCACGGGTGGTAATCGGGTCACCAAGGATGTAGAACGCCGACACGACGCCACAGGCCGGCAAGAGGCTCATATAGATGCCCGTGCGTGTCGCGCCGACTTTGCTGACGCCGTTGTACCACAGGATGTACGCGATGGTGATGCTAAAGATGACTGAATACGCCATGGACCCCCAGTCCTGGAGGCGCACACCCGACCAGTCGACCTTGGTGATTTGGTGTGCGCCCAGTAACAACACCGGTACCGCGCCAATCGACAAGGCCAACGCGGTGATTCGCAGCGGCGTATAGATCTTGAGTAATGCTTTGGCGGCAATGGTGTAATATGCCCAACACACCGCCGAACACAAAATCAATACATCACCGATGATGGCATCGTTGCTCATTGCTTTGCCATCAAACAAAATCACAAAGACGCCCGCAAACGACACGAGGATGCCGGCCCACCCAATGCGCGACAACCGCTCTGTGCCCCGGATTTGCCCCCATAGGGCGACCCAGATGGGCGTCGTGGCTGCCAGCAAGGCTGCACTCCCCGAATTGGTCAGATTGAGCCCAAGCACAAAAAAATACTGATAGCCGCCGACCCCAATCAGGCCGATCAGCGTCAGTGCGAGCCAGTCTTTGCGGGCAATATACAAACTCTTTTCGAGCAGATAGACAATACTCAAAATAAGCGGTGGCACCATCAAGAACCGGGCCGTGTTGAATGCCAGTGGGTCCATGGTAGTGAATGCAGTTTTGACGATGGGCATGTTGAGCGCCCAAAACAAAATCGTTGTCAGCAGGCCAATGTCACTCCAGGGAAGTTTGCTACGTGTGGTCACGGTATCGATCATCCTTGCTCTGTCGGGTCGACGCTATTTGGGCATGTTCTTGAGGGCAGTATACGCAGGTCGCGGGCTCCAATCACCGTTGAGGACCCCAAACGACGCCTGCTCATGCAGTGGATTGCCCTCGCTGGTCCACGGGATGGCAAAGTTGAGGTTCCACACAAACATCCCCGTCAGCCAGCCACGGTAGTGCGTATGCGTGTATTGAATGGCACGCACCAGATACTCCGCCTGTTGTTCGTAGGTTATCTGGTTGCCGTATTCGTAGTATTGTGAGGTGTTTTGGGTAGCCCATCCAAATTCGGTCACCCACACCGGTTTGGCAGCCAGCCCATGTTTGAGCATCAGCGTGCGCACATCTTCGACACGGCGGAAGTAAAATTCGCGGCTCGTCACAAAGTTTGGTCCTGGTCCAGGTGTGTCCGGCCAGAGTGATTCGGGCGGATTCGAATGTGCGCCGGGATGCACGCCG
This sequence comes from Roseiflexaceae bacterium, assembly GCA_947462525.1. GTDB lineage: Bacteria > Chloroflexota > Chloroflexia > Chloroflexales > Roseiflexaceae > UBA965. Next base: position 2,007 of record CANHPK010000173.1, read on the forward strand.
ACGATGTCGACCACCTCTGCAAAGCGCGGATCGCGGAACATCCCATCGTAATAGCGCAAATCACTCATGGCGACAGTCGGCCAGTTGGTCTCGGTCGATGCCAACGCACCCGACACCACGATGGCCTTTGGATCTGCTGCTTTGATGGCCCGTGCGGCGCCGACCAACAAATCCATGTAGTCTGCCACACCACTCACGGTGCCGCCGTTTTCGACGGCGAGGTTCTGTTCGTTCCAGATTTCGTAGGCACGGACCTTGCCTTCGTATCGATGTGCCATTTGTTCGACAAAGGTATTGAACGTGGCATAGTGAGCCCGAGCGGGCATGCCGTGGAGTCCATTTGCGGTGGCCCAGCGTGGAGCTGCCACAATGCTGAGCAACAGCTGCGTCTGGCGTTTGTGTGCGTCGGCGACGATGTTGTCGAGTTCACCCCAGTGGATGACGCCTGATTTGTCGTGGAGGTCCATCCAGCGTACCTGCTGCCGGATCCACGGCATGCCTGCTTCCATCGCCATATTCATCAGACGTGGCCGATCTTGCCAGGTCGTACCGTACCCAGCGCCATACAAGACCGCGTTGAAGCCATAGACGAACCCCGGCAGTGGATTGACCGCTCCGGGGTCACTGACAACACTGCGCTCGGGTACCGTGGCAGCGGGATCAAACGCCGGCGCTCCCGCGTGTTGCGCGTCGCGGTATTCGCTCCCCAGCAAGCCCAACAAGATACGAAAACGCGGATCAGCCTCGTCTGGGTGCCATTCGAGCCGTTGTCGTTCGAAGTATTGCACCCAGTATGTTTTGCCGTCGGCTTTGTTGACCTCTTGGGTCTGTTCGGACAATGGCCGACCATAGACGCGGAGCCCGCCGTTGCGCAGATAAAAGTCGCGGAACGGTGCCGGTGTGTCACGCAATGTATGGCGGCTGACGCTATCGAATGTGCCGTCGCCGGGGTTTGCGACCGGCAGAAAAGCCGGTTCGGTACGGCGCATTGTCACCGACGCTGTGCCCAGCAGGCGGCCTTGCACATAGTACGAAGTACCCGCCAAATCCGGATTTTCTTCGAGGACGGCGCGTTCGAAGTATTGCACACGGTAATACTCGCCCGGCGTACTGATGCTTTCTTCGATGAACGGTTGCGAAATGGGTAGTCCATAGACAAACAGCGGGTTTGCTGCTGCGTTCCACGTCGAGAGGAAGTGATTGGCGACGGTGAAGCCCGTCTCGCCGAATGTGCGCGCTGCCCCGGTCTGGATCGACGCGGGTACCTCGGCAGGCGCATGCGGTGCAGCGCTGACCGCACGGGGGAAGAGTGCCACAATGCAGACCACAAAAAGCGCAAAACGTCGGAACCGCACCATGCAGGTACTCCCATGGGGTTGATGTATCACCGCATTATACAAGCAGCAGGTACACAAAAAACCACCCATTCGCAGACGCGAATGGGTGGTCCGAAGGAGTGCTGATTAGCGCCGACCTTCTTGCTTGATGTAGTTCATGAAGCCCTGGACGGCGTTGAACGACGGCCGTGGACTCCAGTCTGGGTTGAGGATCCCAAACGATGCCTGTTCGTGCATCGGTTTGTCCTGTGCGCCCCACAACACTGCGAAGTTCATGTTCCAGAGGAACATGTTGGCCATCCATGGCGTGCCGTCTGGGTTGCGGTAGTTGTTGTACGACAACTTCATGGCACCAAGAATGTACTCGGCCTGCTGATCTAGCGAGACCTGATTGCCGAATTCGTAACCAGGGGTGTCGTTGGCTGTTGCCCAACCGAATTCGGTGATCCAGATCTGATGATCCCCGACACCTTCTTCGATCATGAACTTACGGACATTTTCGACGTGGCGGAAGTAGAACGTTGGGTCCGTGGTCCAACCCTCGGCCGTGCTCGGATTATCCGGCCACAGTGTCTCGGGTGGGTTTGCCGAACCACCGGGGTGGACGGCCTGGACGTCAAAGTAGTCTTTGATCATCCCGTCTTTGTAGCGGTACATCTCGCGGAAGTACGTCTCGTCAGCAACAGCCAACGCAGGGTCGGTGATGCCGGACGATGAAGGTGCACCCGACAAGACGATGGTCGATGGTTCAACAGCCTTGATGCGGGTATAGCACTCGGCCAACAATTCGACGTAGCGTCCTGCGTCTTCGGGTACGACACGACCACCGTTTTCGTGGGCGAGATTCTGTTCGTTCCAGATTTCGACTGCTTTGATCTTGGTGCCGTAGTGCTTCATCAGTGCTTCGACGAAGTTACCCATGGCCTTGGGATCATCGGGCATGCCGTTGTTTGCACTGTAGAACGTCGGCGCTTGCACAATCGAGATGAGCAATTTGAGGTTGTGGGCGTTGGTGTCTTCGACGATGTTGTCCAACTGGTCCCACAGGTAGTTCCCCGCCGGTCCTTCGATGTCCTTCCAGACAATTTGCTGGCGGACCCAATCAAACCCAGCGATATTGGTCAATGCCAATACACGCTCGCGGTCAGTGTAATAGAGGTGGTCAACCACACCAAACTCCATGATTTTGGAGGTGAGTGGCTGTCCAGCGACGGGGACAGGCTCCTCGGTCGGTACCAACGTTGCGGTTGGTTCGGGGAGCGGGGTGGCAGTGGCCGGGACCGCGGTGTTGGTCACCGGGGCGGGGGTCGGCTCGAGAGCCGCCCCACCGCCACAGGCCACCAAAAGTGGCAACACACACAGCGCTGACCAGAACCCGCGCAATGCGCGTGGATGGTTCATCATTCTCTCCGATTACTTGGGCATTGCCTGGAGTGCGCGATACGCAGGACGTGGGCTATAGTCGCCGTTGATGACACCGTACGATGCCTGTTCATGCAGCTCGTTGCCCTTGGCCTTCCACGGCACAGCAAAGTTCAACTGCCAAACAAACATGCCACCCATCCATGCGCCGTAGTTGGTGCGCGCCATCTGGAAGGCACGGACGAGGTAATTCGCCTGCATGTC
>CANHPK010000174.1 GCA_947462525.1 Roseiflexaceae bacterium
GCCCGCATCGGGTGGAGCAAATTCTCGGTCCCGTGGGCGACGCGGGCTATTTCGGCCAGCGCGGCCTGCACGGCCGGTTCATCACGGGTCGCACGGACCCGGGTGATACTGGCGATTTGTTCGGCGCCGACCCCTTCGTCCGGGCGGAACACCGGGATGGGGGCATCACTACGGTCCATGAACTTATTCAGTCCGACAATCACTTGCTCGTGTGACTCGATATTGCGCTGATACGCATAGGCAGCATCGGCGATGGCTGCTTGGACCCAGCCTGCTTCGATGGCTGGGACTGCCCCGCCCATCGCATCGATATCGGCGATAATCAGCTTCGCTTGAGCTTCGAGTTCGTCGGTCAGTGATTCGATGAGGTACGAACCTGCCAAAGGGTCTGCGCTACTCGCGACGCCGCTTTCGTAGGCAATAATCTGCTGGGTGCGCAACGCCAACGTGGCTGCTTGTTCGGTGGGCAATCCGATTGCCTCGTCGTAACTGTTGGTGTGCAGGCTCTGGGTGCCACCGAGCACCGCAGCCAGCCCTTGCATGGTAGTGCGGACGACGTTGTTGAGCGGTTGCTGCGCCATCAAGCTCGACCCAGCCGTCTGCGTGTGGAAGCGCAGCATCAGGCTTTGTTCTTTCTGGGCGCCGAACCGTTCTTTCATGATGGTCGCCCATAGCCGCCGGGCAGCACGGAATTTGGCGATTTCTTCGAGAAAATTATTGTGGCACGCAAAAAAGAAGCTCAACCGCGGCGCAAACTGATCCACTGCCAGACCCGCAGCCTGTGCAGCGGCCACATAGGCGATACCGTTAGCCAAGGTGAACGCGATTTCTTGCACCGCGGTACAACCCGCCTCGCGCATGTGATAGCCCGAAATCGAAATCGTGTTCCATTTGGGGATGCGTTCGGCACAATATGCAAACGTATCGGTGACGAGGCGCATCGACGGCCGCGGTGGATAGATGTAGGTTCCACGCGCCGAGTATTCTTTCAAAATATCGTTTTGGATGGTCCCACCCAACGCCGATGCAGGCACCCCCTGACGTTCCGCTGCCAACTCGTACAACAGCAGGAGCACCGCTGCCGGTGCATTGATGGTCATCGATGTGGTGACCTTGTCGAGGGGAATCTGATCAAAAAGCGTCAACATGTCGTCGAGCGAATCGATGGCAACGCCGACTTTGCCCACTTCGCCGTCGACCCGTTCGTCGTCCGAATCGAGGCCGAGTTGGGTCGGCAAATCAAACGCGACCGACAAGCCTGTCTGACCCTGTTCGAGCAGATAGCGGTATCGTTCGTTGCTGGCGCGGGCCGAGGCATACCCTGCGTATTGGCGCATGGTCCAGTAGCGACTACGGTACATCTCGGGATAGACGCCGCGCGTATAGGGGTACTGGCCGGGGTCGTTCTGCGGAGCACCGACATCCTCGGCCCGATACAGTGGCTTAATGGGAATCCCCGAATCAGTCGTATGCGCCATCGTGCGTTCCTTTGCTGAGCCAGATAAATCTACTATAACACGGTCACAATCCTGCGCAGGGCGACGGACGACGAACACACGCATGGGCACGGGTGATTGAGTATAATACGACTACTTGTAGCAGCAGGTGTCTATGCGTCCGCACAGTGTGATACCGATGAGTGTTTGGGCGCTCGTGGTGATGGCCTTTGTCAACATGATTTGGGGAGCAGCCTACCCCATTACCAAACCAGCGCTGCTCGACATGCCGCCCATTTCATTCGCATTTTGGCGCTTTGTGGTGGCATTGACCGTGTTGATTCCGTTGGCCCCGCGTGCAACCTGGGTGCTCATTACCGGGCCCGAACGCAAGCGCTTTTTTGTGATGGGGCTGATTGGCTTCTGCATAACCCAAATCACGCAAGTCGAGGCACTCACCCTGAGCCCATCGACGCACATCGCCCTGCTCTCGGCCACGACGCCGCTGTGGGTGGCAGGCCTTGCGCACATCATGCTGGGTGAACGCATCACGCGCCGCATGATGCTCGGCATCTGTATCGCAATCTGCGGCATGATTTTGGTGCTCAATCCCGAACGTAGTGGTTCGGTCGGCCTCGGCGCAATGATCGGGTATGTAATCTACATTGTCAGTGCGTTTTGTTGGGGAATGTACACCGTAATGGGCCGTTCTCTGATGCAGACGCACCCACCGGTGCCTGCGACGGCTGCTGCCACGTTCTACGGGGTCGTCTGTCTATTGCCCTTTGCCATCGGGGAATATGCGTTCGAGTTGGTGACGAATATCACGGTTGCAACGGTATCTGGTATTCTCTACACAGGGTTGATGGTAACCGTTGTCGGGTATCTCGCATTATTCTGGGCATTGCAACGCACCACATCTGGCAAAGTATCGGCGATGATGTACTTTCAACCAATTGCCGGAGTCGCTGTCGCGTGGGTATGGCTCCACGAACAACCAAATCTCTTGTTTTTCGTTGGGTCTGCATTGACCCTTCTCGGTGTCTGGTTTGTGACCAGTCAACCGTCCCGTCGGTCACAGCCCACTGTCGCCGCCGAGCAATGACGCTCGTTACGAAATGGCATCGACGCCAGAGGAGACACATATGAATGTCCTATTTGTCGCCGCAGAAGCTGCACCATTAATGAAGGTCGGCGGTCTGGCAGATGTGGCCGGAGCGCTCCCCAATCAACTTGTCCGTGACGGCGTCGACGCCGCACTGGTCATGCCACTCTACAAAAAAAACCGCCATCTCATTACCACGTCGCTCCCGGTGACCGCGACGTTCCTGGCATTGGGTGAACGTCAAGAAGAGTGTCGTATTTATCTGCTCCCCGATGCCGATGGGACCAAGCGCTATCTGCTCGACATCCCTGCTGCGTTCGAACGGGATGCCGTATATGGCGAATTCGATGACGATGCGCGCTTCATTTTGTTTGCGCGCGGAGTCATGCACCTCATCCAATATCTGCGCGAGGTCAACGCCTGGAACGTCGACGTTGTGCATGCCAACGATTGGCACACAGCTTTGGTGCTCGCATACATGCGTACACGCTACAACTACACCTTTGGGCACATTGCAACGGTCTTCACCATCCATAATTTGGCATACCAAGGTGAGTATGGCGGCTGGTCACGCCACCTTGCAGGCCTCGACGAGTGGGGTGGGGTCGAACACAACGCAGGTTTGCCGGGCGATACATTTAACTTTATGGCACGCGGCTTGTTGGCTGCCGACATGATCAACACGGTCAGCCCAACCTATGCGAATGAGATTATGTCTCCTGCCTATGGTGAACGCCTCGATGGTGTTATCCGGAGCCTGCGCGATCGCCACAGCGGGATCCTCAATGGGATCGACACACTCATGTTTGATCCGGCAACAGATCCCAACCTCGTTGCCACCTACACCGCCGATGACGTAGGTGGGAAGGTACGCTGCAAAGCAGACATCCAGCAGTTCTTCCAATTGCCGGTAGATGCCGACATACCCATGGCAGCGATTGTCTCGCGCTTGGCTTCCCAAAAAGGGGTAGACCTGCTCGATGCAGCACTCCCTGGGATTTTTGCCACGACAAACATGCAACTTGTGGTGCTGGGGAACGGCGAACCGCATTGGGAGGAACGGATGCGCGAGCTTGCAGCCCGATTCCCCACACGAATGGCAGTCCATATTGGGTTCAACGCGGCCCTGGCTAATCGCATCTACGCAGCCTGCGATTTCTTCCTCATGCCGTCGCGGTTCGAACCAGGTGGGTTAGGACAACTGATTGCGATGCGCTACGGCGCCCTCCCCATTGTCCGAGCAGTCGGCGGATTGAACGATACCGTGCGCGAAGGAGCGTACGGCAGCGGGTTCCGCTTCACCGATTACACCCCCGAAGCACTGAGCGATGCAGTGCGTCGCGCCTTGGCATGCTATGCCAAGCACACATTGTTCGCCGAGATCCAGGCACGCAACATGCGCGAAGATTTCACATGGCAGCGTTCATCGAAGGCATATATTGCCCTCTACGAACACGCCATCGCACGGCACAAAGGAGTCTAAGGTGACCATAGCGCTTGTTGCCGTTGTGATGGGGTCGCAGTCGGATTGGGACATCATGCAGCACTGTGTGAACACCCTCGATGAACTCGGTGTCCCCACCCACACCCAGGTCGTGTCAGCCCATCGCACGCCGGATTTATTGTTTTCTTTTGCAGAAAACGCCGCGGCGAGTGGCTTGCGCGCTATCATTGCTGGTGCAGGAGGGGCAGCCCACCTCCCCGGGATGCTCGCCGCCAAAACACTCGTTCCCGTGTTCGGTGTCCCGATACCGAACGGTGCGCTGAACGGCGTCGACGCGGTCTGGTCCATCTTGCAGATGCCCGCTGGTGTACCCGTCGGCACACTGGCCATCGGCAAAGCCGGCGCAATCAATGCTGCGTTGTTGGCCGCGGCTACGCTGGCATTCGATTATCCCGCAATCGCATCTGCACTGGCCACACGCCGCGCCAACATAACCGCACAGGTCATCGCCAACCCCGATCCACGACAGAAGAGTTAGGAATTAGTAGTGAATAATTAGTAGTTTGCAGGGAAAGTCTGCAATCAGCAGCTAAAATTTCCAACTACTCACTACTCACTACTCACTACTCACTACTCACTACTCACTACTCACTACTCACTACTCATTGACCTCTACTGCATAACCATGCCGCCGTCGCAGTTGAAGGTCTGACCAGTGATATAGGCTGCCTGGTCGGAGGCCAAGAAGGTCACCACGCCGGCGACGTCCTCTGGGCTCCCGAGACGGCCAAGGGGGATTTGCTTTTTGAGGGCTTCACGCATCTCGTCGTTGAGGACCGCAGTCAGTTCGGTGTCGATAAAGCCCGGTGCAACGGCATTGACCGTTATCGAGCGTGAACCAATCTCACGAGCGACTGACTTGGTGAAGCCAATGATACCGGCTTTGGCGGCAGCATAATTGGCCTGTCCAGC